>NZ_JBFUGX010000124.1:0-8260 GCF_056402675.1 Polaromonas sp. P3_C2
GCCCTGGGCGGCGCACCGCTGGCGGCCCGGTCTGCCGCATCGATGCCGGTAAAAACAGCCTTGCCACCGACCACGGCGTTTTGCGCCAGCCGTAGCAGGCTCAGCGCCGTCACGGTCTTGCCCGAACCCGATTCGCCCACCAGCGCAAGCTTTTCGCCGGGTGCGATGGAAAAATCGATGCCGTAGACGACGGATTTTCCTGCGAACGAGATCTGCAGGTTTTTGACATCAAGGAGCGGCGGCGTCATCAGTCGGCCTTCCTGGGATCCAGGGCATCGCGCAAGGCGTCGCCCATGAAGGTGAGGAGCAGCAGCGTAATCACCAGCACCGCGAAGGTAGACAGCGATATCCACCACGCATCGATGCTGTTCTTGCCTTGCGACAGCAACTCACCGAGCGAAGGCGTGCCCGGCGGTACGCCCAGACCCAGGAAATCAAGCGAAGTCAGCGCCAAAATCGCGCCACTCATGCGAAACGGCAAAAAAGTCACCACAGGCGTCAGGCTGTTGGGCAGGATGTGCCGCCAGATGATGTGCAAGTTACCCACGCCCAGCGCGCGCGCGGCACGCACGTAGTCCATCTGCCGGTTGCGCAGGAATTCGGCGCGCACATAGTCTGACAACCCCATCCATCCGAACAGGCTGAGCAGGATCAGCAACAACGCAACGCTAGGCGCAAAAACGGCGCTGAAGATGATCAGCAGATAGAGCTCCGGTACGGAGCCCCAGATTTCGATGAAACGCTGGAACAGCAAATCGGTCTTGCCACCGAAATAGCCCTGTAGCGCCCCCGTCAGCATGCCGAGCAGCACACCGGTGACCGTCAGCGCCAGCGCAAACAGTACACTGACCCGAAAGCCGTAAATCAGCTGGGCCAGCAGGTCGCGCCCCCGGTCGTCGGTGCCCAGCAGGTTGGCGCGCGTCGGCTTCGAGGGGTTGGGCTCTTTCGCAAAATAATTGAGGGTGTTGGGCCCGTAGGGATTGAGGGTGTACAACGCGAAATTGCTGCCACGCGCCAGCCGTTCCTGGATATAGGGATCGAGGTAATCGGTGGTCGTGTCGAAGTCACCCCCAAAGGTCTTCTCGCTGTAGTCCTTGACCATGGGAAAGTAATAGCCTCCCTCATAGCGCACCAGCAGCGGCCGGTCGTTGGAGACGAGCTCGGCACAAAGACTGAGCACCACCAACGTACAGAACACCACCAGGCTGTAAAACCCCAGCTTGTTGCGCCGAAAACGCCTCCAGGCGCGCTTGGCGGGAGAGTTCGAAACGTACTTTTCTTGTACAGCGTCGCCGCGGACCGGGCTTTGCCCGTCCGCAGGAGGCGTCCCCTCGGGGGGAAGGCCGCCGGAGGTGGCTTCAGGGGGGTTAATCGAACCGTACACGCGGATCCACCCAGACATAAGACAAATCGGAAATCAGCTTGGTGAACAGGCCGATCAAGGTAAACAGGTAGAGCGTGCCTAGCACCACCGGGTAGTCGCGCCGGATGATGCTTTCATAGCTGAGCAGCCCCATGCCATCCAGCGAGAACAGGGTTTCGATCAGCAGCGCACCGGTGTAGAACGAGCTGATAAAGGCGGCCGGGAAGCCGGTGATGAGGGGAATCAGCGCATTGCGGAACACATGCTTCCACAGCACCTGGCGCTCACCCAGGCCCTTGGCGCGGGCCGTGAGCACGTATTGCTTGCGGATTTCCTCCAGGAAGGAGTTCTTGGTCAGCATGGCCGTGACTGCGAAGCTGCCCAGCACCATGGCCGTGACCGGCAAGGTGATATGCCAGAGGTAATCGGTGATGCGCGCACCCCAGCTCAAAGTCTCCCAATTGGGCGAGGTCAGGCCGCGCAACGGAAACCACTGCAACTGGCCGCCGAAGATCACCAGCAGCGCGACACCCAGCACAAAGCCAGGAATGGCATAGCCGGTCAGCACCAGCAAGGTTGTGACGAAATCGAAACGCGAGCCGGCACGCACCGCCTTGGCGACGCCCAGTGGCACAGCCACCAGGTAGCTGATGAAGAAGGTCCACAAACCCAGGCTGATGGAAACCGGGAGCTTTTCCTTGACCAGTTGCCAGACCTCCTTGTTGTGGAAGAAGCTTCTGCCAAGGTCAAAGCTCAAAAACTGCTTGAGCATCAGGTAAAAGCGCTCGGGCGCCGGCTTGTCGAAACCATAGAGCGCCTTGATCTGCTCGACGCGTTTCGGGTCGACGCCCTGCCCACCCCGGTAGCTCAGGCCGCCACCCTCGGCACCGCCTCCACCGCTGGGGCCGGCCTTGGCCTCGGCCATGTATTGCTCCACCGGCCCGCCCGGCACGAACTGCGTCACCACAAAGGTGATCAGCAACACCCCGAACAAAGTCGGGATCATCAAAAGACAGCGTTTGAGAATGTAGGCAAACATGATCGATCAAACTCCCGCCAAACCCGGTGGGCAGCGCGGAACTGGCTTTGCCGGGCCGCAGCTGCCGCCCCCTGCAAGGGGGGAAGGCGTTACGCGAAGCGAACGTCCGACGGGGGTGTTCATTTTTTCCACCAGGTATCGATGATCCAGGTCTCGCCTGGCGCATAGGGTGGCATCTGGCCCGGCATGGCAAGGCGGCGTGCGTTATAGACCACGCGATGGGTGCCGGCCGTCCATTCCGGCAGCAGGTAGTGGCTGTGCGCCACGATGCGTTCCAATGCACGGCAGGCGGGCAACAACTCGGCCTTGGTTTTGGCGCTGGTCATTTTGGTGATCATGGCATCAATCGCGGGATTGGCGGCTCCGCTGAAGTTACCCGACTCCTCAGTGGCGGCGGCCTTGCTACCGAACATGTCGGCGAACTCCTGACCCGGGTTGTTGGTGCCACCGTAGGCGATGGAGATGATGTCGAACTCGAATTTATCGAGGCGCTGCTGGTAGAGCGCGAAGTCGACCTGCCGGAAGTTGAGCTGGATGCCGAGCTTTTCGAGGGCGCGTATCCAGGGCGAAATCGTGCGCACACCGCCCTCGTTGCTATCCAGGTATTCCAGCACCATAGCCTCGCCTTTGGCGTTGCGCAGCTTGCCGTCCCGAACCTCCCAGCCGGCTTCCTTCAGGAGCACCTGGGCACGGCGCAAATTAGCGCGCAGCGAAGAGTCGCCGTCAGTGCGCGCCGGCACGTACATGGCGCCGAATGCCGCTGCGGGGATGTCCTGGCGCCAGGGTTCCATCAAAGCCAGCTCTTCGGGCTTCGGCAGTCCGGTGGCCTGGCAATCGGTGTTTCCGAACAGGCCGGTCACGCGCTGGTAGGCGTTGTAAAACAACTGGCGGTTCATCCACTCGTAGTCGATCGCCAGTCCCAGAGCTTCCCGCACGCGCGGGTCCTTGAGCTTTTCACGCCGACTATTTAGCACATAGCTCTGGAAACCCGTGGGCAGGCTATGCTTGAATTCCCCCTTGACGAGTTCGCCGCTGTCAAAACGTTTGCCCGTCAGGCGCCGCGCCCAGTCGCCGGCCGAGAAGAAACGCATGATGTCGAACTCACCGGCCTTGAGCGCCTCAAGCTTGGCAGTGTTGTCCTTGTAAATCTTGACGGTGACGGTGTCGAAATTCCCTGTACCGACCCGAACATTGAGTTTCTCACCCCAGTAGGTCTTGTCGCGCACATAACTGATGTCTTTGCCGAAAACCACCAGGCCGATTCGATAGGGCCCGCTGCCAATGGGGATGTCGGTCACGACCTCATTGAAGGGCTTGGCCTTACCGGTGGCGTCCATGCCCCACTTGCGGCTGAACACCGCCATGCCGCCCACTTTCAACGGCAGTTCGCGGTTCGGCTTCCTGAAACGAAAGCGCACCGTCCGCTCGCCCACCACCTCGCAGGCTGCGACGTCTTCGAACACGGTCTTGTAGGACGGCGAGGTATGCGGGCCCATCAGGGTGTCAAAGCTGTATTTGACGTCGGCCGCCAGCACCGGGTCACCGTTGTGAAAGCGCGCTTCCTTGCGCAGGCGGAAGGTGGCCGTGAGCCCGTCAGCCGACACCTCGACGTCTTCGGCCAGCAGCCCGTAGCCTGAGGCGGTTTCGTCCATCGCCCCCGTCAGCAGCGTGTCGAACATGAAGCTCGACAAATAGGCCGGCGCCGAGCCTTTGATTGTGAAAGGGTTGTATTTGTCGAAAGTCGAGTAACGCAGGTTGCTGACCAGGCGCAGGTCCCCGCCCTTGGGTGCTGCGGGGTTGACGTAGTCGAAGTGGGCAAACCCCGCGGGGTACTTGAGGTCTCCCCAGAGTGCATAGCCGTGCGCGGCCCATGACGGTGATGAAAGACCCAGCAGGACCCAAACCAGCAAACTTCGCATGCGACAATTCTGCACTACTTAAGCTGGCAAGATTGCGGCGCGCAGACACTGCGCCCCTGTCCCTTGCCTTCCCTTCCCCCGCGAACTACCTACTCTGGAGCACCTGCATGGCCACCAACACCGGATTCCTCACTGGCAAAAAACTGTTGATCACGGGGGTCCTCTCGAACCGGTCCATCGCCTATGGCATCGCCAAGGCCTGCCATGCCCAGGGCGCCGAGCTGGCGTTCGGCTATGTCGGCGAGCGCTTCAAGGACCGCATCACCGAGTTTGCTGCCGACTTCGACTCGAAACTGATTTTTGACTGCGACGTGGGCGACGACGCGCAGATCGACAAGATGTTTGCCGACCTCTCCAAAACCTGGCCAACGTTTGACGGCTTTGTGCACAGCATCGGCTTTGCGCCGCGCGAGGCGATCGCCGGCGACTTTTTGGACGGCCTGTCACGTGAGGGCTTCAAGATCGCCCACGACATCAGCGCTTACAGCTTTCCGGCGATGGCCAAGGCGGCCCTGCCCTACCTCAACAAAAAATCGGCCCTGCTCACGCTGACCTACCTCGGCGCCGTGCGCACCGTGCCCAACTACAACACCATGGGCCTGGCCAAAGCCAGCCTGGAAGCCTCGGTGCGCTACCTGGCCGAATCGCTGGGCCCCAAGGGCATGCGCGTCAACGGCATCAGCGCCGGCCCGATCAAAACCCTGGCCGCCAGCGGCATCAAGGGCTTCGGCAAGATTTTGAGTGTGGTCGCCGAGGCCTCGCCAATCCGCCGCAATGTGACGATTGAAGACGTCGGCAACGTCGCCGCCTTTTTGCTGAGCGACCTGGCCGCAGGCGTGAGCGCCGAGATCACCTATGTGGATGGCGGCTTCAGCCACGTGGTCGGCGGCATCGCCGAACCGGCAGCCGAAGCCTGAAGGCTTTCGCGCCCGGCTGGCGTGCCGGGCGGCGCGCACATGCGGCAAGTTGCACCCTTGTCTCGCATGGCGCGCTATGAAATAGATAGCGGCTCGCGCATGACCCTATTGGGCAGGAGGCCAAATATGTTCATGAAGAACGGCTTCCAGGTACTGCAAAGCCGTTTTTTTGAGGCAAGACGGGGCGGCAAGACAGCCAAATTCGATCAAATCAGGCCTGAAAATAACAATAAAGCAGGCTCTAGCCTAATAGCCACCATCGCAAGCAGCTATAAAAATCATAGCAACTTGCCGCATCCAGTATCCCGCACACACCCAATTCCGCACCGCGCCTGGATCAAGGTTCAGCCCTGGGTCCAGTAGTCATAACTCCAGACCGTTTCAAAGCCCGCCCGCCGGTAAAGCGCCCGCGCCGGGGCATTGCCTTCTTCCACCTGCAGGAATACACGCTCAATGCCCCGCTGCATGGCCGCTTCGGCCATGGCGGTCAGTACCCGGCCCGCCAATCCCTTGCCGCGATGTGCCGGGTCGGTTCGCATGCCGTGGACACTGGACCATCCGTGGCTGAACGCCGCCGCGCCAGCCGCAATGGCCTTGCCGCCTTCGCGCACGCTGGCAAACACGGAATCACGCCCGCGGCTCAGTGACCTGACACGGCTGGCGCCGTCCACGGGGTCAAAACCCTCGGCCAGGAACAACGCGGCCCAGGCCTCGTCCGGCGCGTGGGCTGTTTCAGCCAGTGCCTGCGCCGACACACCACGCATGGACTTGACCTGCGCCACTTCCACCAGCACCGGCTTGCCTGCCGTGTAACCCCGCGTGCCCAGTTCGCGGCGCAAGGCATCAAAGCAGGCCTCATTGGCCAGCCGGAAGACGGCCCGCTTGCCGCGCGCACGGTACAGCCCTTCAATGCGATCGATCACGCCATCGGCGGGGGGTTGATGCAGCAGGGGCACCGCACTTTTGGCCCGGCTGACGGTCCCGCTGTCAAAGGGCAGCAGCCAGCCCTCGATTTCAAGCTGCTCCTCGGGTGATACAGCTGCCACAGTGGCGCGCTCGATATTTTCAATGTCGCTGGAAGTCATGGTGTCAGTAAAAAAATGTCGAGGCCGACTGGCCCAAGGGAAGTCAGACAGCACTGAGCAATATGAGTAATGGCCGGGAATACCGGCCCCAGGGGTGCGGACGAAGTGGCAGATTATTGCGTCCGCCAGAGTCCGGGAATACAGGATCCGGGGGTTCCGGGAAGAGCTAGGAAGAACGCCCGTCAAAATGCGTCACCTTGATGGTGTCCAGATCGATTCCCTCGAGGCAGCGGACGTTGACAGCTGCAATGCGATTGCCGGCAGGATCCGTCCCTTCGCCATAAGGATGAATGCCACAGGCGGGGCAGAAACGGTGGCTGATCACATGCTTGTTGAACTGATAGGTGCTGGCATTTTCATCGGGTGTCAGCAAACGGAGCTGGTCATGCGGCACAAACCACAGCAGCGACCCTTTGCGCTGGCAGATGGAGCAGTTGCAGGCCAGGGCGCTGTTCGGCTGGCCGTCGACCTCAAACGCGACCTTTCCACAATGGCAACTCCCTCTGGAAGTCATTTTTTCTGTCATAAGTTGATTCCTTTCATGGCCATTGCAGCCTTCATGGTTGACGGGGTTGCGCGGGCAACACAGGCGCCCACAGAACGCTTGCACCGCGCAAATTTGAACTATAAACTGTACATTCATACAGTCATAAGTCAAGAAAAACAGGGAGGGCCCATGCGGCAACACATCACCCGCTCCGGCGAGCGGGCCAACACGGTCTTTTTTCGCCTCAAAACGCTTCACTGGCTGCTGGCACTCGCCGGCTTGCTGGCACCAGCGCTTCCGGTGCTTTCGGCATCCGCAGCTGCGCAAGCGCCGCCGCTGATGCTCGCCAAGGTGTACCAACCCGGCGTCCCCCTTCAGGATTATTGGGTCAGTGAAAAATTCGACGGCGTGCGCGGCTACTGGGACGGAGAACAGCTGCTCACGCGCGGGGGGGAACGCATCGCCGCGCCGGCCTGGTTTACCGCAGGCTGGCCCAAAACACCCCTGGACGGCGAGCTGTGGGCGGGCCGTGGCCAGTTTGCCAGGGCGGTGTCTACCGTGCGCCAGCAAACCCCGGACGACGCTGCCTGGCGGGCCATGCGCTTCATGGTGTTTGATTTGCCCGCGCAAGGCGGCCCGTTCAGCGAGCGGATCCCGGCCCTCAATGGCGTGGTGAGCCGCATCGACCAGCCCTGGGTGCAGGCCGTGGCGCAATCGAAGGTCGCAAGCCACACCGCCTTGCAGGCGTTACTGGCCACCACCGTGAAGCGCGGCGGCGAAGGCCTGATGCTGCACCGCGGCGCGTCTTTCTACAAAGGCGCACGCAACGACGACCTGCTCAAGGTCAAGACCCACGAAGACACCGAAGCCCGCGTGGTGGCGCATGTTCCCGGCAGGGGGAAGTACGCCGGCATGCTGGGCGCGCTGCTGGTGGAAATGCCCGGTGCCGACGGCAAACCAGCGCGGCGCTTCAAGCTGGGCACCGGGCTCAACGATGAGCAGCGCCAGAATCCGCCGCCCGTCGGCAGCACCGTCACCTACCGCTTTCGCGGACTCAATGACGGTGGCCTGCCCCGGTTTGCCAGCTTCATGCGGGTACGGGAAGACCAGCTGCTTTAAAGGTGGGCCCGCCAATMGGCGCACCGCCGGAGACCAACGTGAGTTGGCCTTGCGCCCACCGCACCTGACGGGGGAAATGGCCTGTGGCGCCCACTAGTCATGCACCCCCAGCTACAAAAAATATAGCAACCGCTCCGGGGAGGCGGCTTTATTTTTTCTGGCTCGCCAGCAGGCCGAGGCCCGTGTAGCCCAGGCTGGCGATGACGAAGAACCAGCCCACCCACTTGAGGAAGGATGATCCGCCGGCTTCCTGCGCGAATCCCACCTGGCTCGGGTTACCCGGCATGTAGTAGATGTTCACCGGCCGCCCTGCCTCGAAGTCCTTCAGCAC
>NZ_JBFUGX010000125.1:0-8255 GCF_056402675.1 Polaromonas sp. P3_C2
ACCCAGCACCAGGGMTGCCCGGAAGAAACTTTTTGTCATGAATGAAATGAAGTCAAGCCGCTTTGTGTATCAGTAACAAGGTGGAAGGCCTTGCACCCAAACGGCACTGTTAAAACCGCCATTGAAAACGCACCAGGGCGGGGCGCAATGACGGTAAGAAATTATCTGCGGCTATTGTCGCTGACCTCGCTGTCTCTTGCTTGCACTGCGCCGGTAACCTGTCAGGCCTGACAGGGGCCGAAATGTAAGCGGGACACTGTGTTGATTCAAACTGTAATGAAGCCGCAATACGGGGTTTAACCTGAGGTCTTTGGACGAACAGGAGCGCACCCCGATGCATAGACGTGAATTTTCACAGGCCGCCGTGGCGGCGGGCGCGTTGGCCGCCTTTGGGCCTTTCATGACGGCCCGGCTTGCCCAGGCCGCAGCGCCTCTTGCTGCGGCCGGCTCGCCAGCGATGGGGACCAATCTCTCCGGCATGGAATGGGCAAAAACCGGCTTGCGGCGCAACACGAGTTCTGCAACCAACATCCATTTCACCGTGCCGCGCAAGGCCGACGTGGATTATCTCGCCGCCTGCGGCTTCACCAAAAACAGGCTGCCCATTCAATGGGAGCTGCTGCAGCCCATGCTGCATGACACAGTGGCCAACGCTGCGGCCAAAGCGGCGATCGGCAATCCGGGTGTTTTCCACGCTGCGTATGAAGCCTATATCACCGGTGTGCTGGATGCCCATGCGGCGGCGGGTATGAAGTGCATCATCGACAACCATAACTACGGGCGCTACCAGGATTTCAAATTTCAGGCCGACGGATCCGTACTTGGCCTGACCGTGCCGTCCGACCCGCTGCTGCGGCCCTACACCACCGATGCAAGCCAGGTGCAGGTGAGGATTTTTTCGCTGACCGCAGGCGCCACGCTCAAGCAGTCCCAGTTTGCGGATTTCTGGGCGCGTGCCGCCACGAAGTGGAAGAGCCACCCCGGCTTCGGCGGCTATGGCCTCATGAACGAACCGCACGACCTGCCCAAGCCGGGTGGCCTTATCGCCTCGGATGAAGAAACCGTGAAGGGTGGTGAAGACCTGGCGATCATGGCGGCTTATTCGCAGGCTGCCATCAATGCGATCCGGGCCATAGACCCCATCAACCCCATTTATGTGGGCGGCAACCAGTACAGCGCGGCCATATCGCTGGGCACCAAGAACCCGGGCTTTCCGGTCACGGGCGCCAATCTTGTGTATGAAGTCCACGTCTACCTTGATGCCTTCGGCAACGGTGCCTCTTTCGATTACGACACGGAAGTCGCCAAGAACTACAGCGCGGGTTTTGGTGTTGGCCCCATCAAGGCTTCCACGGGCATGGACCGCCTGAAGATTGCGGCCGACTGGGTACAGGCCCGGGGTGCGAAGCTGGCGCTCACCGAGATCGGCATGCCGATTGACGACACGCGCTGGCAAACCATGTTTGCCCAGGCCATCAACTATGCGCGCCAGGTCAACTGCGAGGTCTATAGCTGGATGGGCGGCAACCACTGGCCCATCCACAACTACGCCATCAACCATGTGCCGGGCTGGCACCAGAACCGCACGCTCGAGCCGCTGGTCTCGGGGCCGATGAAGGCTGCGGTGGGTATTGTGCAGGCCACCGTGTACGACGACGGTCCTGGCTATTCACCCGCCGGCGCGCCGCTGACGTTCACGGTTTATGCCCGCGGCAATCTGGCACAACCCGTGACGTTGACCGTGGCCTCCAACAACGGAGGCACGCTGAGCAAGTCCAGCCTTGTCATTCCTGCGGGGGCCAACGGCCAGGACACCTTTACCTTCACGCCGGCAGCCAATCGGGTGGCTACGCTGACCTATACCAGCGGCGGCCAGCTGTCGGGCCAGGTGCCGCCGCCGCGCAAGGTGTTCTCGCTGACCGATCCGGTGGCCTACGCTGCTACCAGCCTGGCCGATGCCGCGCTGGCCATCATCGCGAAATACAACGCCTGCAAATGGGACATGACCCACGGCTACACCGACTACCTGCTGGGTGCGCCCGCCGCGGCCGGGCAGGCGGTACGCGCGGTGTCGGATTCGGGCTACGGCTCCAGTGCCGGCAATGCCATGGAGATGATCAACTGGATCAACAGGGACGGCCCCAACATGGGCACGATGGCGCCGCCGGTGATGCGCGTCAATGCCGGGGGCAAAAAATATTCGGACCACAGTGTTTACGACACGGCGGGCTTCTGGTGCAAAAAATCAGTGCCGATGGCCGGCATCCAGCCCAATCCGAAAAACCGCGTGCCCTACAACATTGAAGATCCCCATTTCGCCCTTGCCGCGGTCAGTGTTCCGGGGGCAATCAATACCGGCGTGGTTTTCCAGGCCTCAAAGACCGAGACGCTCTACACCTCGGACCTGGGTTTCACCAACAGCCAGCCGTATGCCAAATGGGTGGACTCGGCGGGGCAGACCGTGCAGCTGACCAGCGCCACGAAACTCCCAGCGGGTGTGCCTGCCGTGATGGCGCTCACCTCTGCACCCGGTGCGCAGAGGCTGCGTATCAATTCGGTGCAGGCGGGCACCGCCAGTGCCACGCTGGCGCCGGGTGTGTGCAGCCAGATGCTGATCGGCTGGGGTTATCTCAGCTACTATCCGCGCGGCAGTTTCAGGGGACACATTTACGCCGTCATCGCGGGCAAAGGCGCCCCCACCGTGCCCGAGCTGGCCGTGCTGGAAAAATACCTGGCCTCCGTGGCCGGCGTCACGCTGCCATAGGCCGGCGGCGAAGTGCTGGCGCTATTCGACCTTGGCACCCGAGGCCTTCACGACCTCGGCCATGCGCTTGTAGTCCACTGCCAGCAGCTTGGCAAAGTCGGCGTTGCTCAGGGCCAGGGGCTCGATGCCCTGCTTGTCCAGGCGCTCAAGGATGACGGGGTCCTTGAGCAGTTTCGCGATGGCCGCGTTGACACGGTTGACGTCGGCTGCGGGTGTGCCGGCAGGGCCCAGCAGGCCAAACCACGAGTCAAACTGGTAGCCCGGCAAGCCGCTTTCGGCGATGGTGGGGACTTCGGGCAGGTATCTGGAACGCTTGGGTGAGGTCACGCCGATCAACCGGATGCGGCTGTCCTTGGCGAAAGCCAGCGCACCAATGCTGGCGGCAATCACGGCCTGTGCACGGCCCGAGATCACTTCATTGATGGCTTCGCCCGTGGCTTTGAGCGGCACATGCACCACGTCGATGCCGGCCAGGCCGTTGAAATACGCCATGGAAAGATGCGTGGCGCTGCCAACGCCTGCCGTCGCGTAGTTCATCTTGCCCGGGTTGGCCTTGGCGTAGCGGATGTATTCGGCCGCGGTTTTGGCGGGCACCTCGGGGTGGATCATCAGCACGTAGTCGGCCGTGCCGATATGCGCCATGGGCGTAAAGTCTTTTTGCGGGTCGTAGGCGAGTTTGGTGTAGAGCGTACCGGCGATGTTGTGGCTGGCGGCCGCCAGCACCATCGCACCGCTGTCGGGCGGGGACTTGGCGACATAACCCGTGCCCACGGTGCCGCCCGCGCCGGGACGGTTTTCCACAATCACGGTTTGGCCCAGTGCAAGGCCGAGCTCGGTGGAGATGGACCGGGCCAGGATGTCCTGCACGCCGCCCGGTGCAAAAGGCACCACGATGCGCGCGATTTTGGGGTTGGCCTGCGCCAGTGCGCTGCCTGCGGTCAGTGCCAGGCTGGTGCCCAGGAAATCTCTGCGTTGCATCATGTGTTCTTTCGGGTGAGGTAGGGGTGCAGTGGTCAGTTCAGGACGGGCTCACGACGGATTTATGCAGAGCTCGTCGGCCAGGCGGCGCATGAAGCGCTCGCACCAGGCCAGTTGCTCCAGCGTGATCCATTCGTTCGGCTGGTGTGCCTGCGCGATATGGCCGGGGCCGCACACGATGGTCGGCACACCGGCCTGGTGGAACAACGCAGCTTCCGTGCCAAAGGAAACCTTGCCGGCGCCCGAGTTGGCATCTACATCCGCGCACCTGAAGCACAACTGGGCGATTTCGCTGTCGGCTTCCGTCGCAAAACCGGGCAGCACCGAATTGAGTTTGTGGGTGATGCCGGTGTCAGCCGCCACCGCCTGCATGGCCGGCACCAGGCTGTCGGCAAAAGCTCTGGCTTCGTTGAACAGTGCATCGGGCGAATTCATGTGATGGTGGCGGATCTCCCAGGTCACATCGCAGTCGCGCGGGATGATGTTGAGCGCGGTGCCGCCGGCAATCACCCCGGTGTGGATGGTGGTATGCGGCACGTCGTAGATCGGGTCAAACGGGCCTTCCTTGACCAGTCGCCTGTGCATGGTCTTGAGGTGGGCCACAAATTCGCAGGCGATCTCCACCGCGTTCACGCCCAGCGGCGTGAGCGATGAATGCGCTTCAAAACCGCGCACCGACGGCTTGTAGGCATGCTTGCCCTTGTGCGCAATCACCACCTGCATGCCGGTGGGTTCGCCCACAATGCAGCCCGCAGGCTTGTAACCCTGCTCCACCATGTCGGCAATCAGGCGGCGCACGCCGATGCAGCCGACTTCCTCGTCGTAGCTGAAGGCCAGGTGAACCGGGCGCTTGAGTTTGCGCTTGAGCAGCTCGGGCACCATCATCAGCGCGGTGGCGCCATAGCTTTTCATATCGGTCACGCCGCGGCCATAGAGCTTGCCGCCAATGACTTGCGCTGCGAACGGGTCGGTGTCCCAGGGCTGGCCGTCCACCGGCACCACGTCGGTATGGCCCGACAGCACGATGCCGCCCACCTTGGTTTCGCCGTTTTCGGCAGGCAGGGTGGCCCACAGGTTGGCTTTCTTGCCGCTGTCGTCATAAGTGCGCCGGCATTCAATGCCCAGTGCCTCAAGCCGTGCCTGCGTCCAGTCAAGAAGGGGCAGGTTGCTGTCGCGCGAGACGGAGGCAAAAGACACCCATTTTTCTATCAGCGGCAGGGCGGCGAGGTCGGCGGCCTGCACGGACTGGCGGGTGGCGGCGGGGAGAGGGGCGTTCATGGTGGGGCCTTTTGGGGAGGGCGGAAATTGGTATGACAGCATACTATTTTGCGAAGGCCTTCGCCGTCCTCAAAGGCCATTGGCGGGCTGCGCGCATTCCGGCCGCAATCCGGCGAGAATGCAGGGCGCCGCGTGCAGGGCGCGGCAGGCTATCTCCATTCCTTTACCGAAAGCATTTCATGACCAGCAGCATCTACACCACGTCCATCCCCGTTTTCAAGCAGATGCTGGGTGGCCTCAAGGGCGTCCTGGCCAAGGCCGAAGCCCACGCTTCCGCCAAAAACATCGACCCGAATGCCTTGCTGCAGGCCCGTCTTTTCCCTGACATGTTCCCCTTGCTGCGTCAGGTGCAAGTGGCCAGCGATTTCGCCAAGAGCGTGTCGGCCCGGCTGGCCGGTGTGGAAGTGCCGAAGATCGAAGACAAGGAAACGACGTTTGCCGAACTGCAGGCGCGTATTGACACCATCCTTGCCTTCGTTGAAGGCCTGGACGTGGCGAAATTTGATGGGGCCGCCACGCGGGAGATCGTCACGCAAGCCGGCACGCCCAAGGAAAAGCGCTTTACCGGCCAGTCCTACTTGCTGAATTACGGCCTGCCGCATTTCTTTTTTCACACCACCACGGCATACGCCATCCTCCGCCACAACGGCGTGGAAGTCGGCAAAAAAGATTACATCGGCTCGTATTGAGCCTGTCGCCGGCACCCGGGATGGGTGCCTGCTGCCTGGCCCTGGTGGCGCCTGGTGGTGCGCCTAGTGCGCCGGGCTTTGTGCCAGCGCGGGCGCTCCGGGCGCAGCCGGTTCCACGGGCGCGCGTGGCGCATAGCCGCTGCGCGGCCGGGTGGGGCTTTGCATCCAGATGGTGGGGTCGGGCATTTCCTGATGGGGGCAGCTGTCGCCGCCGTCAAGCTGCCATGAAATGCCGTGGAGCCAGTCACTGGCGCGCGGCTCAAAACGCATGATGTCCGCCATCAATACTTTCTGGAAAGCCGCCGCGTAGGTCAGCAGGCGCAGGTCCCACTGCTTCATGATGATGCGCAGGTACATGCCTTCGCCGCGTGTGGGGTTGGCGGTCAGCAACATCTGGCAGTCCAGCCAGTTCGACGGAATGCCCGCCCGCCGGGCGGTGTCCCGCAACAGCACCTGAATGAGCTGCTGCCGCACGCCGATGGTGGAGTGTTCGTCGCCGGGGACAGAGACTTCCGATTCGGGGTGGGTGGCGCTTGAGGCCGTTTTTGGCTGGCTTTTCAGTCCAAAGAGCTGTTGAAGTTTCATAAGGTGCCCGCATCGCGTTGTGGCGCCAGCTGTCTGACAAGAGGTATTTTTGCGCTCTGTCTTTGGCTAACACCGCGTGTTACAAAGTGTTAACAATGTCGACGACTGGCGTCCGCAAGTCAAGCCGAGGGCTCTTTAAAAGCGGAATTTTTTCATGAAAACGCGGCCAAAATGATGTGCTTCGTGAGTATTCAACGTGGACGCTACAGGCGAGAACTGGCCGTGGTTGGGATTTTTACTCGAAGACGCTGGCAGCGCCGGGAAGCCTGCACTGGATTTGCACCTGGCAAACGTCAATTCCTGCTAAATGTTTCTTGATGTAACAGATTGATGATTTTGGCCAGCGAAGAAAGGTGTTGGCATGACGCGAATCCAGCATGGCGCGATGCCCGCGCAACTGGACTTCAGTGACGCGAAAGCGGGGGCCCGCATCGGGCCCATCTGGCATGCGCCCCGGCCTGCGCGAACATTGGGCAAGCGTTGAGGGGGTTGCTGCTGTTCTTACGGGAAAAGAGCCCGCAGGCCAGACAGGGCGAGCGCAAGCAGCTATTAAATCGATAGCGATGCAGCTGCCTTGCGCAGGTGCTTGTGGTTTAGCGGCACGCGGTTGAACAGATGCGCGCGTTACTTTCCACCATTTCCGCCACCGTTGCCTCCGCCATTACCACCGCCGTGGCCGCCTCCATTGCCTCCACYCTGGCCGCCATTGCCGTTGCTGCCGCTTTTACCGGACTCTTTTCCGGCGCCCAGGCCTTTGCTGGAGGCGTGAGCCGTGGCGACATTGCTGGCATGAAMGGCATGGACGCTGTCATTGGCTTTCTTGCCACTTTTGGAGGTATGCGAAGCGCTCACGACGGCGCCCAGTTTCACGCCCATGCTGTTGGCAATCTGGCCCCAGCCAATGCCGTCGGCCTTCTGGGACAGTAAGCCGCCCAGTGTGGCCGAGAGCTGTGAAGGCGTAGGGTTGGTGATGCCTTGTTTGGCCAGCGAAGTCTTGGCCAGCGCAAGGGCAATATTGATGTTGCCGTAACCCATTTTTCCGGTGGCCGGCGAAAGGCTTGCGGCTGGCGCGGTGGCGTTGGGTCCGGTCGGGCTGGGGCTCAGCGAGATCGGTGTGCCCGTGCGCAACCCCTCAACCAGTGACTCGGCGTTTTGGGGTGAGCCGGCAAATGCGCTGTAGCGGCTCGCCAGCTTTGCGCCTTCCGGATTCCCGGCCGTGGTGCTCACACCGGCATCTGTTGTTTGTGCGGCAAGGGCAAGACCGCCGGCCAGAAACATGGCAGTGGCCGTTGCGGCGATGGTGATGGTTTTTTTGATCAGCATGGGGTGCCTCGCTTTCTGAATCAACCTGAAGCAGGCCGGACCGCGACATGCGGTGCGGCTTTTTTTATCTTAAAGGCCGTGCGGCACCGCTCGGCCGTCTTCCGGCGCCGTCCTACGGCCAAGCCCGCCAAAAATGAAGCCGCAGCGCTAGGCGCGCACAAAATAGATGAATGTGGTGCCCGGAAAAATATGCCGGTAGACAGGCCGGGCAATAACCCGCGCCAGATTTTTGGGCTGAAGCAGGCCCGAGGCACTGTTGTACAGCCGATAGAGTTTGGGGCGCAGCGGTTTCAGGCCAAACTCTTTTCCGAAGGCGACGAGCGATTCATGGCTGAACGCGTTGATGTGTTCGAGCGGGGCAATGGGCATCTGGTCGTCGGGCGACAGCGCGCCGAAATCTTTCCCCTGGCTGATTTTTTTCAGCGCGGCAGCCGCGTTGGGAACGCTGATCTTGATGACCCCGTCTCCTGACAGGGCATCGCGCAGTTTCTCGAGCACCAGCCTGGGTTCCGTCAGGTGTTCAAAGACCTGCTCCGTATTGATGAACCTGAACCTCCTGGCCGGCAGGTCGGCCAGGCCGACAACCCGCAGCCCTACGGATTTGCCGTGGCGGGCGCGTTCTTCGGAAAGCTCCACAC
>NZ_JBFUGX010000126.1:0-8219 GCF_056402675.1 Polaromonas sp. P3_C2
CAACTCGCGCCATGCCGCCATGGTGCTCGGGCTCTCACTTCCGGGGGACACGGTGCTCTACCTGCTCCTGCCGATGTTCGCTCCTGCGTTTGGCGTCACCTTGCCCGAAGCGGGCATTCTCCTGGCCGCTAACCGCCTGGTGCGCATTGCGGGCTACGCAGCGGTGGCAAGGTTTTACGCCCGCAACGGTGAACGGCTCACCTGCTCACTGGCGGCGCTGGCGGCCGCGGTGTGCGCATTGGGCTACGCGATGCTGACCGGGTTCGTCGCCCTGTTGTTCTTGCGGCTCTTGTGGGGCCTGGCCTTCGCCGCCCTGAACCTGGCCACCCAGGCATTGGCCACCGCCGAACCGGCGGGCGCTGCGCGTCGGGCAGGGCGGTCCCGCGCATTCACGGCACTGGGGCCCATGCTTGCCCTTCCTTTGGGCGGCGTGTGCGCGCTTTGGTTTGGCCCCAAAGTTATTTTTTTCCTGTTCGCGGCTGTTGCGTTGAGTGCCTTGCTGGTCGCGCGGCAGATGCCAACCGGCGCGCATGCTGAGCCGGCACCACGAAAAACAGGAATCAGGCTTCCGGGCGGGCTGGACATCTTTTCCTTCACGGAAGGCCTGGTGCTGGACGGCCTCTTCATCATCGGCCTGTCTTATCTGGGCCGTGACCTGTTGCCCGGCAACCCGGTCATCGTGGCCGGGCTTCTGCTGTCGGTCCGCTACCTGGCGGAAATTGTCTTGAGTTCTGCCGGCGGACACATGGCTGAAAAGCATGGCGTCGAAGTTCTTCTGGTGACCTTCTCCGTGCTCACTTCTGTTGCCCTGGTGGGCTTTGGTTTCGGCTGGCTGTGGACTTGCGCACTTGCCATTGTGGTTTTGCGTGCCTTGCTGTTGCCGCTGCTGCCGCCGCTGGTTGCACTGCGCACGCCGGGGCCCGGACGCATACAGGCTCTCGCCACACGCTCGGTCTGGCGCGACATGGGCGCCGGCGCAGGCCCGGTGCTGGCCGGCCTGTTGTTGCCCATCGTGCCCTCCGCATGGATTTACGGCGTTGCTGCACTTCTTCTTTCGGTCACCGCCATGGCCTGCCTGAGGCAGCGCAGCAACTGAGCGCGCATCCGATACCACTTTTTTCATTCCCTCTTCTTTTGGAGATTTTCACTTGGACATTCACCACACACTCATCAATTGCGCCGGGGGCACGGTCGCGTTACCAGTCAGCCCGATGAACCATCGAAGCGATGGCGGACATTTGCTGGTCAATCCGCCCCGGCCGGTGTGGGAAAGAAGTGAACTGACCCCCGATGAACTGGCGCTATGGGCCTGCCTGGTCGCAGCCACCGCAAGAGCCATGCTGGAAACACTGCCCCAGCTCGCCGGAGGGTGCCTGAACTACTGGGAGGCCGGTAACAACGCGCTCAACGAACTGGCGCATCCACCCGGACCAAAAACCCCCCAGCTTCACCGGAAAATGCATCTGCATATCTTCGGAAGAAGCCCAAAAGCGAGTCACCCCGATTGGCAATGGGGCGAACCACCGCAGTTTCCAAAATTTGCTTCATCCAAAACCTGGGCGGCTCAGTTCAGCCGTCTGGAGCTGGACGAATGCGAAGCCATAACAATGAGGCTCGAAGTGCTGTTGGCAACCAGGTATGCGGTGGGCTCTTAGCCGCGCTGCGCAGGCGGCCGACGCGTGCCCGCCACACGCCGCGAATTTCTTCCCGTGTCACACAACTGCCATTGAACTGACACGAACGCGTCACCCCCGGCTCCCAGAATCACGCCATGACCAGCATGACGGAGCACCCGATGAATGACGGACAGGCGCAGGGCCCCAGCCGCACCTTGAGCAGCGGCATCCAGGACTTCAACAAGCAGTGCCTGCGCATCCTGCGCTGCACCGCACAAGCCCTGGCGAACAGCCCTGGCGGCTTGCGTTTCAAGGCGGGCACCCGGCCCTGGCTTGAGGGTCTTTCGAATGCGCGGCCGATGCTGGCCGCCGGTTTGGGGCGACGTGACAAGGTGGTTTCGCTGACCGCCGGTGATTGAGAGTCAAAGCCCCTTTTTTGGGGCTTTTTTACAGCGCGATTTGAAGTTGCCGAAGTTGTTGAGACACCAGGAAACAAGGAGTTAGCCATGAAAGAACTGCCCAATCCCACCTTTGCATTGTCGCCAGTCGCAATGCCACGGGGGTCACTTCATCAAAGCGGTCATGCTGTCATTCCCGCCGTTGTTCAAAGGCCTGCCGTGGGGAAAATCACGGTCAGCTGGGCCCGGCACCAGGACGAGGTCCGGCAGGCACAGCGCCTGAGGTACCAGGTCTTTGCGCTCGAAATGGGTGCCAACCTTTCCAAGGTGCTGCCCGGCCACGACGTCGACCTGTTTGACGACTATTGCGAACACCTGCTGGTGCGTGATGCCGACAGCCAGGAAGTCATAGGCACCTACCGCGTGCTGACGCCGACCCAGGCAAAGCGCGTGGGCAGCACCTACAGCGACACGGAATTTGACCTGACCCGCCTGCGCTCCCTGCGCGAGCGCATGGTCGAGCTGGGCCGCAGCTGCGTGCATGCCGACCACCGCCACGGCGGCGTCATCCTGGCGCTGTGGGGTGCGCTAGCTGAATTCATGGCGCGCAACCAGCTGGACACGATGATCGGCTGCGCCAGCATCCCGATGCAGCACAACGGTGTCTCCAGCGGCCACGCCGCCGCCAGCATCTGGCGCCAGGTGCGCCAAACGCATCTGGCACCCATTGAATACCGCGTGACGCCGCGTCTGGCGCTGCCGGTGGAGCGACTGGACGACACGCTGGACGTGGAGCCGCCCGCGCTGATCAAGGGCTATTTGCGCCTGGGTGCCAAGGTGCTGGGCGCACCGGCCTGGGACCCGGACTTCAACTCGGCCGACCTGCCCATGATGATGCGCATCGCCGACCTGCCGCCGCGCTACCTCAAGCATTTCTCCGGTAAGCCTGTGTCGGGCAGCCCTTCGGAGGCCTGATGCGCAGCATGTTTGACGCCATGGGCGCGCTGGCTTCGTCTGGGAACGGCTTCAGCGGGAACGGCGACGACCATGATGACGACGACTCGCTGCGCAAGCGCTACCGCACCATCTTCATTTCAGACATCCACCTGGGCACGCCCGGCTGCCAGGCGGTCGCGCTGCTGGATTTTTTGAAGGCCCACCCGAGCGACAACCTGTACCTCGTGGGCGACATCGTCGACGGCTGGCAGCTGCGCCGCCGCTGGTACTGGCCGCAGTCGCACAACGACGTGGTGCAAAAACTGCTGCGCCGCGCCCGCAAAGGCTGCCGCGTGGTCTATGTGCCGGGCAACCATGATGAGTTTGCGCGTGAATTTATTGGCAACCAGTTCGGYGGCATCGAGGTGATCGATGAAGCCGTGCACACCACCGCCGACGGCCGGCAGCTGTGGATCATCCACGGCGACTACTTCGACGCCGTGGTGCAGTGCGCCAAATGGCTGGCCTACGTGGGCGACAACCTCTATGAATTCACACTCAAACTCAACCGCCACCTCAACAGCCTGCGCGCCCGTTTGGGGCTGCCGTACTGGTCGCTGTCGGCTTACCTGAAGCAAAAGGTCAAGAGCGCGCTCAATTACGTCACCGACTTTGAAGAGGCCGTGGCCAATGAAGCCCGCCGCCGCGGCCACCAGGGCGTGGTCTGCGGGCACATCCACCGCGCCGAGATGCGCGACATCAACGGCGTGCTGTACTGCAACGACGGCGACTGGGTGGAAAGCCGCACCGCGCTCGTGGAAAACTTCGACGGCACCCTCGAGCTGGTGCACTGGGCGCCCGCGCATGAAACGCAGGGCCGCGGGCATGTAGCTTCCACGGTGACCGCATGAGGGTCGCTCTTGTAACGGACGCCTGGCAACCGCAGGTCAATGGCGTGGTCACCACCCTGGTGGAGTTGGTGCGTGAACTGCAGGAGTTGGGGCACCAGGTGGAAGTGATCCAGCCTGGCCTCTTCAAGACGCGGCCTTGCCCGGGTTATGCCGGTATTGACCTGGCGGTGCGCCCCAAGCGCGGCCTGACCGAAAAGCTCGATGCCTTTGCGCCTGAGGCCATCCACATTGCCACCGAAGGCCCGCTGGGCTGGGCTGCGCGCAGCTATTGCCTCAAGCGCGGCCTGAAGTTCACCACCGCATTTCACACCAAGTTCCCCGAGATCCTTCATGCGGCATTGAAGATTCCGCTGTCCTGGGGTTATGCGCTGTTCCGCCATTTCCACAGGCCCTCGTCGGGCGTGATGGTGCCTACCCATGGCGTGCTGCGCATGCTGGAGCAGCGGGGCTTTCAGAACCTGCGCAGCTGGACGCACGGCGTGGACACGGAGCTTTTCGGCTTTGAGCCGCAAGCGCGGCTGTACCCGCCCATGGGGACGGTGGTGCGGCCGGTGTCGTTGTTTGTGGGCCGGGTGTCGTATGAGAAAAACATCGAGGCTTTCCTCAAGCTGGACATTCCGGGGACCAAGGTGGTCTGCGGGGTAGGGCCCCTGGAGGCAACGCTCAAGGAGCGTTATCCGCAGGTCCGCTGGATGGGTGTTCTGCCCCGGGATGAGCTGGCCAAGGTCTACGCGGCGGCCGATGTGTTTGCCTTTCCCAGCCGGTCGGAAACTTTTGGCCTGGTGATGCTCGAAGCCATGGCAGTCGGCACACCGGTAGCCGCCTACCCGGTCGATGGCCCGCTGGAGGTGCTTGGAAAGCCCGATGGAAGCTGTCACGGCGGTGTCATGCATGAAGATTTGCAACAGGCTTGTTACAGCGCATTGGCTGTGCCGCGCCATGAAGCCCGTTTGCGCGCGCTGGACTTCAGCTGGGCCCATGCGGCGCAGCTTTTCGAGTCGTTCCTCGTAACCGCCGGGCACAACAACGCCATGAGCGGTACTTGCCAGCCTTTTCAGGCSGGTGCACCATCAGTCAAAAGTACTGTCACGCCAYTGTCATGAAACACGTCAACACTGTGACTTGTTGTTAATGACAAAGACCACTCTTGTTGATGCCCACTTCACCCGCCTCGGTGGCAGCCGCTGCGCCACCCGTCCAGTTCCTGGACCGCGACCACAGCATTCTTGCCTTCAATGAGCGGGTGCTGGACTGGGCCAGGCGCCCGGACGTGCCGCTGCTGGAACGGCTGAGGTTTCTCTGCATTGTCTCGTCCAACCTGGACGAGTTCTTTGAAGTCCGGACCGCGCCCCACCTGACGGCGGCGCAGGCCAATGAACAAAAAGCGCTGTATTCGGTGCAGTCTTTCGCCGCACTTTCTGCGGCAGCCCACGACATGGTGGCGCGCCAGTATTCGCTCTACAACGACGAGCTGCTGCCGGCCTTTGAGCGGCAGGGCATACGCATCGTCTCGCACGGCGAGCGCAATGCGGCCCAGCGGCGCTGGGTGAAAGCATATTTCGAAAGGGAAGTGCGGCCGTTGTTGATTCCAGTCGGGCTGGACCCTTCGCATCCGTTCCCGCAGGTGGCCAACAAGTCGCTCAACTTCATCGTGCGGCTGGGCGGTCATGACGCCTTTGGGCGCGACAACGACATTGCCATCGTCAAGGTGCCGCGCGTGTTGCCGCGGCTGATTCATATGCCTTCGCACGGCAAGGACAAGAGCCGGCTGTTCGTGTCGCTTTCCAGCGTGATCCGGGCACACCTGGCCGAGTTGTTTGCCGGCCGCGAAGTGGGGCAGTTCTCGCAATTCCGCGTCACCCGGCATTCTGACCTGGCCGTGGATGAAGACGACGTCAAGAACCTGCGCACCGCCTTGCGCCAGGGCCTGGAGCAACGCCATTACGGGCAGGCTGTTCGGCTGGAGGTTTCTGCGGGCTGTTCGGAATACCTGGCCAGCTTCCTGCTCAGGCAATTCAACTTGCCGACGCAGTCCCTGTACCGGGTGCACGGCCCCGTCAACCTGGTGCGGCTGACGCAACTGGTGGACCTGGTCAATGACCCCAAACTGCTCTTCCCCGGCTACAGCGCGTGTTACCCCACCCAGTTGCAGCCCGGCCAGTCGTTCTTTGAGCGGCTCAAGGAAGGCGACGTTTCCATTCACCAGCCTTTTGAAAGTTTTGACGGCGTGCTCGTCTTCCTGCGCGAGGCGGTTAACGACCCGCAAGTGCTGGCGATCAAGCAGACCATTTACCGCACAGGCACCGACTCGGAGCTGATGGTGCTGTTGCGCGAAGCGGTGCGCCGCGGCAAGGAAGTGACGGTGGTGGTGGAGCTCAAGGCGCGCTTCGATGAAGAGGCCAACATCAACTGGGCGGAAATGCTGGAGTCGATAGGTGCGCAGGTGGTGTACGGCGTGGTGGGCCTGAAAACCCACGCCAAGATGCTGCTGGTGACGCGGCGCGAAGGCAAACACCTGGTGCGCTATGCCCATCTTTCCACCGGCAACTACAACCCGCGCACGGCCCGCCTTTACACCGACCTGAGCTACCTGACGGCCGACCCCTTGACGACGGCCGACATTGACAACGTGTTCGTGCACCTGGCCAGCCAGAGCCGCCTGCCCAAGCTGCACCATTTGCTGCTGGCGCCGTTCCAGCTGCACCGCAAGCTGATCGAGAAAATCGATTCGCTGGGCGAAGCCGCCCTGCAGGGCAACGACACCCGCATCGTGGCCAAGATGAACGCGCTGACCGACGAAGACCTGATGCAGGCGCTGGTGAGGGCGGGGCAGCGCGGCGTGAAGATCGACCTGATTGTGCGCGGCGCCTGCATGCTGCYGGCCCAAGTACCGGGTGTGACGGACAACATCCGCGTGCGCTCCATCATCGGCCGCTTCCTCGAGCATTCACGGGTGTTTTATTTCCGCTGTGCTGAAGAGGAAACCTTGTTGCTTTCCAGCGCCGACTGGATGAACCGCAACATGTTGCGCCGGGTTGAACTGGCCTGGCCTGTGACCGACCCCGTTCTGCGCCAGCGCATCATCGACGAGTGCCTGGTGGCCTACCTGCATGACGGGCGCGACGCCTGGGATCTGCAGCCTGACGGCACTTACCTGCGCGTGAACCCGCAGGGCGATGCCCCGCGCCACGGTGCGCAAGCGGCCTTGATGGCACGCTATTCGGCTCCCCATCACCAGGAAAAATAACATGGACCTGATCCTGTGGCGCCATGCAGAGGCAGAAGACTGGCCCGAGGGTGACCCGCAGGGCGGAAGCGATCTTGAGCGCTCACTGACGTCAAGGGGCGAGAAGCAGGCGGCCCGCATGGCCAATTGGCTGGACCGTCAGTTGCCCGAAGGCGCGCGCATTTTCGTTAGCCCGGCACGGCGCTGTGAGCAGACCGCGCTGGCGTTGGGACGCAAATACAAAATCCGTAGTGAGCTGGCGCCCGACGCCACGGTTGAACAGCTGCTGGAACTGGTGCAATGGCCGTCGGCCAGGTCGCCGATTCTGGTGGTGGGCCACCAGCCCAACCTGGGGCAGGCCATCGCGCAGCTGCTCAGCTTGCAGGAAAGCGAATGCCCGGTCAAGAAGGGTGCGCTTTGGTGGCTTCGCAGCCGCGACCGGGATGGCCTCAACCAGACCGTCGTGGTGACCGTGCAGTCGCCTGAAGTTCTCTGAAACAGCAGCACACTCAAAGCCTGCCCGCGGACAAAAAACGGACCCAATACAGGTAAGTTTTCCCGGTGCCAAGGCTATAGTGCAAATACCGCCGTTCCAGGGCCTGATCCAGTTTCTATGTCCAGATTAGATCGCAACCGCCAGGTTATGCCGCAGGTTTTGCGGCATACATTACGTTAAGCAATCCTTTTGATTCGCCAGTTCTAAGGAATTCGATGCATGCTCTAGGCGCTATATTGCTGGTCATTGCGGGCGCCATTTGGGTGATAGGGGGCCAAATTGTCGTGGGTCGGTGTCACAAGCGGTACGGGAAAGAGTTGACGTACAGGCAGTACAAATTGCCCTGGTCTATTTTCAATTCAGAAGAGTGGAAATTGACTGCAATTCTTGCAATTGCTTCGCTTTCTTTGGGAGGACTTGGTGCGACATTTGTGCAGTGGTAAAAGGACGAGTTTGTTTAACACAACGCTGGACGCTGTCACGCAAGCGTGCCGGTCAGCTCGGCGTTAAACCATATGTCCTTTTGTTCATCTTGCGGAGAGGTCATTGGAACCAATGCCACAAGCTGCCATCAGTGCGGCGCTGGGGTTGGAACTATTCGGGGATGGATGCCTCTTGGCTCGCCTCCTCCGTCTG
>NZ_JBFUGX010000127.1:0-8192 GCF_056402675.1 Polaromonas sp. P3_C2
TCGATGCCGTGACCATAGGCATTGGCCTTGACGACGGCCCAGACCCGCGCATCGGGCGCGGCAGCGCGCGCGCGGGCAAGGTTGTGGGCAAGCGCTGCGGTGTGAATGGTGGCAAGAATGGGACGTGGCATGGCGCAGTAAATTGTTTTCCGGGAGCGTGGCAGGCTGGCGGGCCCGTCGGGACGAAAGGCCTCTGGATGAGGTCTTTTGCATTCTGACACCGCCCCCCATGCTATAAACCGGAATCGTCTGGAGACATTCACCCTTATCTTGCCGCATCAGATCCGCTGATGCATTGATGCAGTGACCACAACAGTTTAATGAAGCGCGGTTTCTACACCATCATGGCGGCCCAGTTTTTCAGCTCGCTGGCTGATAACGCGCTGTTTGTGGCCGCCGTGGAGCTGCTGAAAACCAGCGGCGCGCCCAAATGGCAACCGGCGGCGCTGGTACCCATGTTTGCGCTCTTTTACGTGGTGTTAGCGCCTTTTGTGGGGGCTTTTGCCGATGCCCGCCCCAAAGGCAACGTCATGTTTGTCAGCAATGCCATCAAGGTCATCGGCTGCCTGATGATGCTGTTTGGCTCCCATCCGCTGCTGGCCTATGCCATCGTCGGGCTCGGGGCGGCGGCTTACTCCCCCGCAAAATACGGCATCCTCACCGAACTCCTGCCGGCTTCGCAGCTGGTCAAGGCCAACGGCTGGATTGAAGGCTTGACGATTTCCTCCATCATCCTCGGCGTTTTGCTGGGCGGCCAGCTCGTGGGCCATTCAGTGTCGTCGCTATTGCTTTCGTTTGACTTTCCCATTTTCACTACCGGCATCGACACCGCCCCTGAAGCCGCGATTTCCGTGCTGATCCTGCTCTACATCATCGCGGCCTGGTTCAACACACGCATCCCCGACACCGGCGTGGAGATGCGGCCCATGCCGCGCAACAAGCTCGAGCTACTGCCCGATTTCTGGAACTGCAACTCAGCCTTGTGGCGCGACAAGCTGGGTCAGATTTCCCTGGCGACCACCACCCTGTTTTGGGGCGTGTCGGGTAATTTGCGCTACATCGTGCTGGCCTGGAGCGCGGCCGCCCTGGGCTACAGCACGACGCAGGCCTCGTCCCTGGTCGGTGTGGTCGCCATCGGAACCGCCGTCGGTGCCGTGCTGGCCTCCATGCGCATGCGGCTGGACCAGGCCACCAGCGTGATGCCACTAGGT
The DNA here is from genome assembly GCF_056402675.1 of Polaromonas sp. P3_C2. Classification (NCBI taxonomy): domain Bacteria; kingdom Pseudomonadati; phylum Pseudomonadota; class Betaproteobacteria; order Burkholderiales; family Comamonadaceae; genus Polaromonas; species Polaromonas sp. P3_C2. The sequence continues at coordinate 1,212 of NZ_JBFUGX010000127.1, forward strand.
ATTGCCATGGGCCTTCTGGTCATCTTGATGAACTTCATCGGCAATGTCTGGGTGGCCGCACCTTTCCTGATCCTGCTGGGTGGCCTGGGCGGCTTCCTGGTCGTGCCCATGAACGCGCTGCTGCAGCACCGCGGCCACAACCTCATGGGCGCGGGCCGCTCGATCGCCGTGCAGAACTTCAACGAACAGGCCTGCATTTTGAGCCTGGGGGCTTTCTACAGCCTCTCCACCGGCATGRGCCTGTCGGCCTTCGGCGCCATCACAGCCTTTGGCGTAGTGGTGGCAGGCTTCATGTGGGTGATCCAGCGCTGGCACAAGCGCAACACCGTCAAATACAAAGAGCAGGTGGACCACCTGCTGAGCATCGCCCGCAGCGATAAATCGCACTGATGCTGGCCGATGCTCCCGGTGCTCCCGTACGCGGCGGCACGTCAAAAGCCGTTCTCGCGCTCACGCTGAATGCGTTCGTCTGGGGCGTTTCGTGGTGGCCGCTGCGCCAGCTGCAAGGCCATGGCCTGCACCCGCTGTGGACCACGGCGCTGGTTTACGCGGTCGTGGTGACCGGTTTGCTTACGCTGCGCCCCACCGCCTGGCGTGGTTTTGTTGCGCATCCCCAGCTGTGGTTCCTGGCGGCGGCTTCGGGCCTCACCAATGTCGGATTCAACTGGGCTGTGACAGTGGGTGACGTGGTGCGTGTGGTGCTGCTGTTTTATCTGATGCCGGCCTGGTCGGTGCTGGTGGCCTGGGTCATGCTGGGCGAAAAGCCCTCGGCCGCCTCGCTGCTGCGCCTCTTGCTGGCCATGACGGGCGTGCTGATCGTGCTCAAGTCGCCCGACTCGCCGTGGCCCATCCCCCAAGGCGGCGCCGACTGGCTGGCCATCATGGGCGGCTTCAGTTTTGCCGTGACCAACGCCGTGCTGCGCAAGTACAACCACACCCCCAGCGAATCACGCATGCTGGCCATGTTTGGGGGTAGCGGCCTGATGGCGGCCGGCGCCGCGCTGCTCGGCATGTCGCAGCTGCTGGTGCCTGCGCCGGCACTGGCTGCAGCGGGCATTCCGGTAGTGTTGGCGCTCAGCCTGGCCTTCATGGCCAGCAATGCGGGTCTGCAGTATGGCGCGGCGCGGCTGGCTGCAGGCACAACCGCCATCGTGATGCTGACTGAAATCCTGTTTGCCAGCCTGTCGTCGGCCGCGCTGGGCGCGGCCGAACTTACGCCGCGTGTGCTGCTGGGCGGCAGCCTGATCGTGCTGGCCGCGGTGCTGGCGGCCATCGCACCATCGGCGACACCCCAAACCGCGCCCGGCGGTGCAGAATCGCACTGAAATAAGAGCCCCCACGCTTTTCGCTAGCGCGTAATGCGCTGCCCCTTGCACAAGAAGAGGGGGGCTAATTTCCCTTGGGGCGGCCCGGCGGGAAATTGCATCATGTTTCAATGGCAGTTCACACAGGAGACAACCATGAGCGCAGCAAAAACGGTTTACGACTTCCAGGCCAAAGACATCACAGGCAAAGACGTCGCACTCGATGCTTTCAGGGGCAAGGTCATGCTCATCGTCAATACCGCCAGCAAATGCGGCTTCACGCCGCAGTTCGCCGGGCTGGAAGAGCTGTACAAACAATATGCCGGCAAAGGCCTGGCGGTCCTGGGTTTTCCCAGCAACCAGTTTCTCTCGCAAGACCCCGGTAGTGACGACCAGATCGCCGAGTTCTGCCAGGTCAACTACGGCGTGAGTTTCCCCATGATGTCCAAGATCGACGTCAACGGCCCCGCCGCCCACCCGCTGTACCAGTGGCTGTCGGCCGAGGCGCCCGGCCTGCTGGGCATCAAGTCCATCAAATGGAACTTCACCAAGTTCCTGGTCGGCAAGGACGGGAAAGTCATACGGCGTTATGCGCCCAGCGACAAGCCAGCAGACCTGGCCAAGGACATCGAGGCTGCGCTAGCGGCCTGAGCCGCCAGCGCCCCACGTCAAGGGGGTTTGGGGCCGGCTTTGACGGCCCGCAAATAATCCGCCAGCGTACGGCCGGCCTCATGGCCCATGCGCTCGTCCAGCACGTTGATCGCGGCCATGCGGTCCACGCGAAAGTTGCGGAAGTCCTGCCGTGCTTCGCACCAGGCGCCCAGCGTCCAGACGCTGCCCCAGTAAAAACAGCCCAGCGGCCAGAGCACGCGCCGGCTTTCACGCCCGGCCGCATCAAGGTAGCGCACATCCACCTTGCAACGCGCATGCACCGCTTCGCGCAAAAGCTGCAGGCTACGCTGCATGGCCTCATCCGGATTGATCACCACCGCATACAGCGGCACGCCTTCGGCCGCTGTGCGCGCCGCGGGCGGCAGCACCGAAAAAATCTTGCCCCAGGCGGCCTCCGCATCACCCGCCATAGCCGGGTCCAGCCAGGCCTGCGCCAGGCGCACTGACGCGGCCAGCGCATTGGCTTCCTTTTGCGTGAACATCAAGGGCGGCAAATCAAACCCCGCGCCCAGCCGGTAACCGACGCCGGCCTCGCCTTCGATGGGCACACCCTGGTGCTGCAGGTCGGCCACATCGCGGTAAATCGTGCGCTCGGAAACTTCGAGCCGCTTGGCGAGGAACTCCGCCGTGCTCAGGCGGCGGCCGCGAATCAGCTGGACGAGATGGAAAAGGCGGTCGGCGCGGCGCATGGTTTGCAGATGATAGGGGAGCGCCCACCCGGCTATAGTGCAAACCGTGATCACCATGCAACTGCTTCTTCAAATTCTCGCTTGCGTCGCAATCGTGGCAACCCTGGTGATCGCGCCCGTCGCATGGTTCCGCATGGTGCGAGCCCAGACGCAGTCGGTCTATTGGAAGAACATGGCGCTCTTTGTGGCGCCTATGCTGTTGACCTTCCTCCTGGCCAAGGCTGCCGGTCTCATACCGGAAGCCTCAGCACCGCCATCCACGATCCCGACGGCTAAGGATGTCCTGGCAAGCATGCCACCCGGTCAATTGATCCTGCTCTCGTTAATAGCGGTGCTCTGGGTCGGCGGCGGAAATTTACTGCTCTATCTGAACCGCAGGCGGCTCGGGAAGAAGTGGTGGCAGGCCCTGAACCCATTCGATCCTCCGTTCAAGGATTTCAACACCGCTGAGTGGCTGGCGCTGGGAGGCCTTGTGGCCGGCTCACTTACTCTTGGCGCGCTTGCTGTTTCGTATGGTCGCGGGGCCTGGTAACTGATCTTCCATGCATAAGCTCGCTTGCCTGATCGCCGCAATGCTGGCGACCCTGTCCGTCCAAGCCCTTGCCGCCGACAGCCAATGCTTCGGCACGGTCAGCAAGGGCCGCATCGAAGGCAGCGTCAAGCTGCCGACCAGCGGCCCCAACTTCTCGGCTTACAGCGCGATGGCCGCCACGGCAGGCCGCACGCATGTGCATGCCAAGGTCGCGGACGTCATCACCGCGTCCTACGCGGCGCTCCACGCCACCAGCCCATCGACCACCTATGTCTATGGCGAAACGGGCTGGCCTTCTGGCGGGCGTTTCCGGCCGCACCGTACGCATCAGAACGGCCTGTCCGTGGACTTCTTTGTGCCGGTCCGCGACGCGCAGGGAAAATCCGTACCGCTGCCGGCGGGGATCGGCAATCGCTTCAGCTACGACATTGAGTTCAATGCCGACGCCCAGTACGGCGAATACACCATCGACTTCCCCGCGATCGCCGAGCATCTGTACCAACTGGACCTGGCCGCGAAAGCGCGCGGCGCCGGCATTGCCCTGGTCATTCTTGATGCGCCGTTTTTGCCCCGGCTGTTCGCCACGCCGCGCGGCGCTTACCTGAAGCAAAACCTGAACTTCACGAAAGGCAAGCCCTGGGTTCGCCATGACGAGCATTACCACGTGGATTTCGCCATCCAGTGCAAAGCCAACACGGGCTAACGCTTGCGGCCGGCGTAATGCCTTGACTATAGTGCCAACATCGGATCGACCTTACAGCCCCATGAAGCTCACCGTCCGCCCCCTCACGCCCGAGCGCTGGCMCGATCTTGAAGCGCTGTTTTTAGCCAAAGGCTGTTCGGTCGCGCGTGGCTGCTGGTGCATGTATTACCGGCGCAGCGGCGCACGCGAGCCACTGCCCGCGGGCACCACCGCCCCCCAGGCCAATCGCGCCGACCTGAAAAAACTCACTCGCGGCGACACCCCGCCCGGCCTGATCGGCTACCGCGGCAAGGTGCCTGTCGGCTGGGTGTCGCTGGGGCCGCGCGAAGACTATGCCAAGCTCAAACGTTCGCCGGTGATGAAGCCGGTCGATGACAAACCCGTCTGGTCGGTCATCTGTTTTGTCGTGCCATCTGAATATCGCGGCCAGGGTGTCGCGCGGGCACTGCTGCATGGGGCCATCGCCTACGCCAAAAAGCAGGGCGCCACGCTGCTCGAGGCCTATCCCGTGGACAAGCCCGGCCGCTCCCATGACGACGCTATGTGGTTCGGCGCCAAGTCCATGTATGACGATGCCGGCTTCAAGGAAGTCGCGCGCCGCAAGCCGCAGCGGCCTGTCGTGCGGCTCAAGCCTGTCTAAGTCCTGTATGGCCTATAGCTACCTTTTCTTCGAACCCGCAAGGTTGCCGCTGACCCCGGATGAACTCAACGACAGCACAGTGCGCCCGCTGGACGATGCTGTCGCGGTGCGGGCCGCGCTCTCGCGCATGCTTCCCGCTATCGCCTGGGATGATGACGAGCAGACCGGCCGCATGCAGGCCGACGAAGGCTGGATCGAATTTCAGTTGCCGGCCTCGGAGGACACCTTGAGCATGCGCTGCTCGCTGCGGGCCGACTATTCGGCCCTGGTGCAAAGTCTGTGCGACCAGTCAGGCTGGCTGGCATTCGACGAGCAGCCCATGTGTTTTCAGCCCGGCCAGCCGCCCATGTCTGCCTAACGATCAGGCGCTGGACACAACCTCCAATATGGTGGAAAATAATTCCACCATGACAGAATCTTCCTCCGACCTGAACCAGCGCATCGCCGAGCGCGTGCGTGAGCTGCGAGCCACCAAAAGCCTGTCGCTTGACGCACTGGCCGCTAAAAGCGGCGTGAGCCGCTCCATGATTTCGCTGATAGAGCGCGGAGAAAGCAGCCCCACCGCCGTGGTGCTGGAGCGGCTGGCCACCGGCCTGGGCGTGATGCTGGCCTCACTGTTCGACGCACCCGCCGCCCGGGCGCCCGCCAGCCCGGTGGCGCGCCACGCGGAGCAACTGCAGTGGCAGGACCCGGCTTCGGGCTACCTKCGGCGCAACATCTCRCCGCCGGGCGTGCCGCAGCCCATGCAGATCGTCGAAGTGCATTTCCCGCCGGGCGGGCGCGTGGCCTTTGAAACCGGCGCGCGCGATGCGCGTGTGCACCAGCAGGTGTGGGTGCTCGAAGGCGCCATCGACATCACGCTGGGCGACGCGCGCCACGCGCTGCGCGAGGGCGACTGCCTGGCCATGCAGCTGGACCGGCCCACCATGTTCCACAACCCCACGCGAAAGCCCGCGCGCTATGCGGTGGTGATCGCCACCGAACGGGCTTGAACTATGACGAACACGACAACCTGGTCGCCGCGGCGCCTGCCCGCCGTCACTGACGAGCAAATTGCCGGACTCACCGATGTGCTGATCGACTGCGTCGAAGGCGACGCTTCGGTGAGTTTTATGCACCCGCTGTCGCGCGAACGCGCCGCGGGCTTCTGGCGCGGTGTGGCGCGGAGCGTGGCCGCGGGCGAACGCGCGTTGCTGGTCGCCGAGGATGCGCGGGGTATCTGCGGCACGGTGCAGCTGGTGCTGGCCCAGCCCGAGAACCAGCCGCACCGCGCCGACCTGGCCAAGATGCTGGTGCACCGCCGCTGCCGGCGCCAGGGCCTGGGTGAGGCCTTGATGTGCGCCGCAGAAAACATGGCGCGCGACTGCGGCAAGACGTTGCTAGTGCTGGACACCGTGACCGGCGATAACGGCGAACGCCTGTACCAGCGCCTGGGCTGGCAGCGCGTGGGCGTGATTCCCGGCTATGCGCTGCTGCCGCGCGGCGGGCTGGTGGGCACGACGGTGTTTTACCGCGAGCTGGCCTAGTCGTTACCTACAGCTCCGGAAATAGCGCCATGGGGCGCGGAGGCGCAGCGGCGGTACCAGTCGCCTCAAAGCCCAGCGCCACAAGGTCCGCATGCACGGCCCGCGCGACCAGGCGCATGTCGTGCTCGCTGACCTCGAACAGGCCGAAGCGAAACTTGTAGCCCCAGTGCTGGCGGTTTTCCACAAACTCGAACTCGTCCAGCCAGGGCAGTATGGACACCTCCCGCCCGGCCACGTAAGCCACGTCGCGGCGAAAGGGCACAAAGCCGCCACCCATGTCGAAGGCATAGGGCTCACCGGCCTGCACCACGCCTATAGAGACAAAGCGCTGGAATTTGTCTTTGCCGCCCATGGTCAGCGCGGGCGAGTAATAGGCCACGCGGTCCCCCGCCAGCACCTTTTTCAGCGGCCCACATTTGCCGTGGCACACCTGCATGTAGCCAGCCCCCGGCGTCCCGCAGCCGCGCCGCGCATGCTCGGCGCTCGCAACGGCAATCCAGTTCTTGCGGCCCATCACGCTCAAGCCGCGGCGTGCAGGCCGACGCGGTTGCCGTCCAGGTCGGTGATGTGCGCAAAAAAACCCAGACCGGGCGGCAGCGCCTGGCGCGGCAAGGCGACCTTGCCGCCGGCCTTGACGGCGCGCGCCAGTGCGGCATCCAGCGAAGGCGAGGCATCGAGATAAATCAAGGTGCCGCCGGACGCCGGAGCAGGCGCTGTGGGGCCGGCCAGGATCGCACCACCCACGCCCTCCTCCGCTTCATAGGGAAACACCGCGCCTTCGGACGGGCCCATGGGCTCGCGGCGCATCTTGCACTCGAGGACCGCTTCGTAAAAGGCCTGGGCTTTGTCGAGTTGGGTGCTGGGAATTTCAAACCAGGTGACGGCGTTTTTCATGGGAGGCTCCTTGTGTTGAAG
>NZ_JBFUGX010000128.1:0-8177 GCF_056402675.1 Polaromonas sp. P3_C2
GTTCGGGCGCGGCGTCGCGGCAGATGGCGCCGGTGCTGGTGTTCGATGTACCCGCCGGCTCGAAACTGCTCAGCGAGGAAATCTTCGGCCCCATCCTGCCGGTGATTCCCTATGCGTCGATCGATGACGCGATTGGCTATGTCAACGCCCGCCCCAGGCCGCTGGCGCTGTACTGGTTCGGCACCGACACCGGTTCTCGCGACCATGTGCTGGCGCGCACCGTGAGCGGCGGCGTCACTGTCAACGACACGCTGATGCACATCGCGCACGAGAACCTGCCTTTCGGCGGCGTGGGCGACAGCGGCTGGGGCAGCTACCACGGCGAAACCGGTTTTCTGCGGCTGACGCAGCAAAAGCCGGTGCTGGTGCAGTCAAAGTGGGCGAGGGGAGACCTGTTTTATCCGCCTTATGGAAAACGGTTTGACCAGGTGATGGGCTTGCTCAAGCGCCTGATCTGAGGTTTGACCTGAAGGGATTGGCGTTCTGGTGACGGCGCCGTTCAAATTTCTTTGAGGAAACCCGAATCCTTTTGCCGAATGCGGGCCTCTTTGCCGGTATCAACCACCGACAAGGAGCTCCTGATGTTTTTTCCGCAACGAAATCTTTCCGCCTGTGCGCGGGGCGGCACCATGGGTGGCACCGCATCCACCGGAGGCGCCCGTGTTCTGTAGCACTTCGGTCACCCAGCATGTGTTGCGCGGGATAGGCGCGCTGGCCCTGCTCGCATGTGCCGCCCTGGTTTTCCAGGTGCATCCCCTGTGGGCGGTGCTTCCTCTGGCGGGTGCGCTGGTGTTGATGCGCGGCTGCCCCATGTGCTGGCTTGTTGGCCTGTTTGAAACCATCGCACGGCGCCACAGGCCAGCGGACAGCAAAGGCCAGCCATGAGCGCCGGTTACCAGTCACCCCAAGACCTGCAACTGGCGCCAGCCTTCGTGCGGCTGGCACCTGTGGAAGCCCAGGCTTTCCTCGCGTTTGACCATGCGGCCAAGCGCGAAGGCGGCCATCTTGAGCCACGTGTGCGGGAGCTGATTTCGTTGGCCGTGGCGCTTACCACCCAATGTGGCTATTGCCTGGACGTGCACACCCGTGCGGCCAGGCGGTTGGGCGTGACCCGCGAGGAGCTGGCGGAAGTGGTTCTGATTGCGGCGGCTGTGCGGGCAGGCGCCAGCGTGGGGCACGGCCTGCTCGCCTTGCGCCTGTTCGATGGCGACGGGGACGAGACAGTGCTTCCTGCTGGTAACTGAAAGGTCTGGCCCATTCCTTGACGCCCCTTTAGAATCCCCCAAAAATAACTGGAGGGATGGGCCATGCCTTTTGTTGGACTGGGACTTCATTTCATTGTGGCGGTGTTCTTTGCCGTCCATGCCTTGCGCAGCGGCCAGCAGATGTACTGGCTGATCATCCTGTTTTCGTTTCCCATGCTGGGCAGCCTCGTTTACTTCCTGGCGGTCTACCTGCCCGACTCGCGGCTGGAGCGCGGCGCGCGCAAGGTCGTGGCCGCAGCCGCAAAAACACTGGACCCGACGCGCGAGCTGCGGGAAGCACACGCCGCGTTTGACTACACGCCCACCGCGCAGAACCAGATGCGGCTTGCCTCCGCGCTGCTCGAAGCCGGCCAGGCGCTGGAGGCTGCGCAGAGTTACGACGCATGCCTCAAGGGCCCGTTCGCCTCCGACCTGGAAATCCGGCTGGGCGCCTCAAGGGCCTATTTCGCCTGCGAGCGTTATCCCGAGGCGATTACCCACCTTGAATTCATCCGCAAGACCGACCCCGCCTTTCGCGCGGAGCTGGTGTCGCTGCTGCTTGCCCAGGCGCTGGGCGGCGCCGGCAGGGGTGTGGACGCGAAAGCGGAGTTTGAATCCGCCGTGGACCGTTTCGGCAGCTTTGAAAGCCGCGCTGAATACGCCATCTGGGCCGCGATGAACGGGGATACCGCCACCAGCGCACGCCTGCAGATTGAGCTGCAGCGGTCCATGGAGCGCTGGAACAGGCACACGCGCGAGCTGAACAAGCCCTTGCTGCGCCGCCTTAACGCGGCGTTTGAAAAACGCTGAAAGCTGCGGGCCCCGGGCAAGGGCGACTTACCGCTGCGCCCCGAATACCTGCACCCAGTAAATACCGGCGCTGCTTTGGATGTTGACCGCAAAGGCCGTGCCCATCTCGGTATACGCCGGCGCCATGATGTTGGCGCAATGGCCGGGGCTGTTCAACCAGCCCTGCACGGCGGTGTCGGCCTGCATCTGCCCCGCGGCGATGTTCTCGCCGATGGCTTTCCAGCCGTAGCCTGCGCGTGTTGCGCGGCTGGCCACATCGCTGCCATCGCGCCCGGTGTGGCTGAAGTAGCTGTAACGCGCCATGTCTGCGGCATGCCCCCCGGCGATGCTGTACAACACGGGGCTGTATTGCAGCGGCCCTGCGGCCGCGAAGGCCTGCGTACCGCAACGGCGTGGCCTGGAGCGCGCTTCATTGACCAGTGCCAGCACCCGTGCCTGTACATCGCCGGCCTGGGCCGCAGCCGGGGGCGAGAAGGGCGCGGCCAGCACCACCCAGGTTTGCGCCCCGCGCTGGTAGAAGCCGGCTTCAGCGAGCTCGGCGTGCATCACCGCGCTGCATGATTTGCCCAGGGTCCTGCGCGCGAGCGCTGAGGGGCCCGTTGCGCCGCGTACGGCAATCTGCGCGGCCCGCACCGCGCGGTAGTCGACAGCTTTCAGTGCCTCGTCCATCGTGCGGCCGCTGGCCATGAGCTGCGCCGCCCGCGACAGGACGCTGTTTTCACGCAGCAGGGAAACCTTGGCGCCGCGCCCGTCGCAACCGTCCTCCCGTACCCGGTTCAGTTCGCGCAGCAGCGTGGGGTGCGGCTCGGCAGGCGCCTGGGCATGGCCTGTGGTTGCAAACATGACAACAGCCATTGAAGCCGTCGCGTGACCCCATCTCCTGCCGGTTTTTCTTGCTGCGCTGAGGAAGTTCATCGGGCCATGATAACCAGCCGGGCCCGGTGGCGTGCTGTTGTACGGCTGACGTGGAGTGCTATTGTTTTGATAGCCGCTTGCGCTCATCTCCAAGGGCCGGAAGGTGAATTTAGTTCGCAATTGGGAGGATGACTTTTCACCGCTGAACGGGCCGCTAAACTTCGGTCACCTGACGCCGGTCAGGATTTGCGAAACATCCTGACTGCCTGTACTCAACGCCTGCCCAATGCCTCAAACCTGCCGCTTGACCTGCTTCGCATGCGCCTGAGTCGTCCTTCCTTCAAAGTTCGCCTGCTGGCCATGCTGGCGCTTGTACCGGTAGTGGCGTGGTTTGCCGTCAGGCCCGTGCGGGTGATCGCGCCGGAACTGTCCGGTGTTTCATGCTTCAGCACCTCGGTGTGTGTGGACGACAAAGCCCGATTTGAAGAGGCTGCCCGGCTGCATGCGGAGGGCATGGCCTTCGTGTCTGCCAGGGTCGGTGCGATCYAGGGTATGCCGAAGATGGTCTTTTGCTCAACACAGGCGTGCGCCGATGCTTTCGGCCTGGGGATGCGTTCGGCCGTCACCCTGGGTACTTTCGGCACCGTTGTGGGGCCGCGCGCCTGGAAGCCGTTCTGGAAGCCGTTTTACGTTCGGCATGAGCTGATCCACTATTTGCAGGCCGAGCGTCTTGGCACGCTCTATCTGCTGCTCAAACCTCAATGGTTTGTCGAAGGCATGGCTTACGCGCTGAGCGAGGATCCGCGGTCGCCGCTGGGTGAGCCTTTCGAAAGCCACCGCCAGAAGTTCCTCCTGTGGCTTCCCACGATCGGCTCGCTAACCCTCTGGCAGGCGGCCGGGGATCTGTAGGTTGCGAGCCAACGCACTGTCGGTTACTTGAAGGTGCTACTTTTTTGATAGCTGCTTGCGCTTGCCCTCATTGCCTTACAGCCTGTTTTTACTTTGAAAATGACTGGGTGGCTGGCCCATGGCGGCTTTGAACATCGCGGTGAAGGCGCTGTCACTGGCATAACCGCTGGCCGCCGCCACGGTGCTGACCGATTGCCCGCGTGTGAGCAGGGGCAGGGCGTGGGCAAGGATGGCCTGCTGGCGCCATTGCTGGTAGCTCAGGCCCAGTTCGTCGCGAAAAAGCCTGGCCACCGTGCGTTCGCTGGCGCCAGTATCGGCGGCCCATTCGGCCAGCGTGGCCCGCTCTGATGGTGCGCGCAGCACGGCTTCACACAGGGCGCGCAGCCGCTTGTCCCCGGTTTGCGGATGCGGCATGGGCACGCCGAGCGCCTGGGTGTCGGCGCCTGCGAGCTCGTCCAGCACCAGGCTGGAAAGAAGTTGTTCGCGAGTGGCCGGCAGCGGCCGCTCCGGGGTGGCCGCGTCGAGCGCGTGGATGGACTCACGCAGTAACGGCGAAACCACCAATACGCGGCAACCGGTCCAGCCCTTCGGGGTGGCGCTTGCGTCGAGGTACAGCGTGCGGAATTCGGCGGCCTCCAGCACGGTCACGTGATGTTGCGCGCCAGGGGCGATCCACACCGCGCGGGAGGGCGGCACGATGTAGGTGATTTCGCCGCCCGCATGGCCCGACTGCTCAGCCGTGACCTGCAGCACCCCCGTGGAGCAGTAGGCCAGTTGCGCCCAGGCGTGGGAATGGGGCTTGAAATGCGTGTCTGCTTCCAGCGTCCGCGCCCGCACGCGCACTGGCCGCTGGCGGCTGGGCGTGAAGTTGTCGGTGTCGCCCACCGGCACGAAATGAAGCGGGGCTTTACGTTGCGGCATCTGGCGTGTCGGAAGGTCTATCCACCTGAATCAGATGATGTGATCGCAGGGACGAAGGTCATTAAGCGGTTTGTCCGAAATTCGATGAAACATGGCTTTATGTCGCATTTCAGAAGGCTTGGCCAATACTACGATAGCGCCATGAATACTTCAAGTACGACCCTGAACGCGCCCGCTGCAGTCCCTTTTCGCACCGACGCCAGCGTGATCAGCCTGGTGGGCCTGGCGCACATGATCAGCCATTTCAGCCAGCTGCTGCTGGCGCCCCTGTTTCCCTGGCTCAAGGACGAGTTCAGCGTCAGCTATGCGGAGCTGGGGTTTTTGATGACGATCTTTTTTGTGGTGTCGTGCGCGGTGCAGGCGCTCTCGGGTTTTGTCGTCGACCGCTTCGGCCCGCGCCCCATATTGTTCGCCGGCCTGAGTTTGCTGGGCGTGGCGGCTTTTGGTTATTCCATCAGCACCAGCTACTGGATGCTGGCCGGCTTTGCTGTAATTGCCGGTGTCGGCAATGGTGTGTTTCACCCGGTGGACTACACGCTACTGAACCGCAAGGTCAGTGCGCCGCGCCTGGGCCACGCCTACAGCGTGCACGGCATCACCGGCAGCCTGGGCTGGGCGCTGGCCCCCGCAGTGGTGGTGACGCTGACGTTTGCTTATTCGTGGCGTGTGGCATTGGCTGCCGCCGGTGTGCTGGCTTTTGCCGTGCTGGCGGTGCTGGTGATGAACCGCGACAAGCTCACCCTCACGATGGCGGCGCCGGTCAAGGGCGCGCCCGCGGCCGACAGCAGTCTGGGTTTTCTGAAGATACCGGCCGTCTGGATGTGTTTTTCTTTCTTCTTCTGGTATGCCATCGTTCTCAGCGTGGTGCAGGCTTTTGCACCTGAAGCTGCGCGCCACCTGCATAACGTGCCGCTCGCACTGGTGGCTATCTGCCTGACGGTTTATATGGTGTGCAGCGCGGGCGGCATGGTTTTTGGCGGCTTCCTGGCATCGGATCCCGCGCGCTGCGAGCGCATTGTGGGCATCGGGTTTGGTGCGGCGGCTGCCGTGGCGGTGCTGCTGGCCGCAGGCAGCTATCCCGCATGGGTCGTGCCTGTGCTGTTCGGCATCATGGGCTTCGCCACCGGCATCGCCGGGCCGTCGCGTGACCTGCTGGTCAAGCGCTCAACCCCCGAAAACGCCTCGGGCCGGGTTTACGGCGTGGTGTATGCAGGCCTGGACATCGGCCAGGCCGTGTCGCCGCTGATCTTCGGCGCGATGATGGACCATGGCTATTACCGCGGCGTCCTGCTGGGCCTGGCGCTGATGCAGGCGGTGCTGATCGCCAGCGCCTTCAATGTGCGCCGGGTGCGCCGCACGGTACTCGCCACGGCCTGAGCATTCCGGGCTCGATGTGTCGCGGCCCCGCGACGCGCCTGCAGGACGGATGCGCAGTTTTTCCTGCCCGGTCCTATACTGGATCGCATCATCTCCGGAAAGAAGGCATGCGATGAAACGTCTTACCCGGGCTTCTTCTCCTGCTTCCCAGGCTGTGGTCCTCATTGCGTTGGCTGGGTTGGCATTTATGGGCATGGTGCAGGCACAACCCGCCCCGTTCAAATACCAGCTGACGGGCGACATCGGCGGCGCCGTGTATGGCACACAAAGCGTGATTCGCAGCAAGAGCAACGACACCGTCTTGCTGCCCTATGCTTATGCGGACTATGGCCGCTTCTTTGCGCGTGTCGACACGCTGGGCATCAAAACCGCAAGGATGGGCTACGGCTACCTGGAATTTTCCGGCCGCATCAGCCAGGACGGCTGGCGCGCCGATACCGCCGCGCTGTCGGGACTCAAGGACCGCAAGCGACCGATTCCGCTGGGCATAGGCACCTTTCAGGAAACGCCTTACGGCGGGTTTTTCGTGAACGCGTTTGTGGACGCCAACAAATCGCACGGTGCATTGCTGGAAGCCACATACGCGGCGGAGTTCAAGGTCGGCAGCTGGTCGTTCTTTCCGCAGGTGGGGCTGGAACACACCAGCGCCAAATACAACAACTACCTCTACGGTGTGACCCCGGCCGAGTCAGCCGCCAGCGGGTTTACAAACTACAACGCCGGCGCCTCGACAGCGCCCACGCTGGGCCTGGGGGTCGATGTGCCGCTCGGTGATCCCTGGATGCTGACGATGCAACTGCGTCGCAAGTGGTTGGGGTCTTCGGTTCAGGGCAGTCCCCTGGTCAGCCGCCGGACGCAGGACACCGGGTTTATCGCCGTGTCGTATCGGTTCCGCTAGCCCGGCGTCCGGAGTCATCCGGCCGCAGACGTGAAAAGCTGGCGCCTGTTTCCCCTGTAGGGCGTGTTTTTAGCGGCGCAGCTTGCCGGTGCATGCTGCCGGGAGTGCCGGCGCACCGCATTTTTGCGTTTTGCCTCCCAGCTTTCACCGAGCTTTCACCAGGTGTCGGCGTTTCCTCGGTGGTTTAGCCGTCCGTCCTCCCGCATTATTCGTTCCATGAATATCCTGCTGGTTGAAGACGACCTGAATCTGGTGGACGCCCTCAGCCGCATGCTGGTTGCCCGCGGGTTCCACGTCGTTTGCTGTGCCGACGGGAAAGAGGCGCTGGTGATGGCACGGCATCGTCCGTTTGATGCGGCCCTGCTCGACCTGAGCCTGCCCGGCATGGATGGCCTGGATTTGCTGCAGCACCTGAGGGACGAAGGTTCCCGGCTTCCCGTACTGGTCATGACGGCGCGTACCGCGGTCGAGGACCGGGTGCTGGGATTGAACTCCGGCGCGGACGACTACCTGATCAAGCCTTTTGATGTGGAAGAACTGGTGGCCCGCCTGAAGGCGCTGGTGCGCCGCAGCCTGGGCGTGGAAGATTTCCGCTGTGGCACCCTGCGCTTGGACCTGGACAACGGACAGGTATTTCGCGGCGCACTGCCGCTTGAAATGTCGGGGCGTGAACTAGCCCTTCTCAAGGCGCTGATGATGCATCCCGGCAAGGCTGTGGCCAAGGATGACCTGCTCCAGACCGTCTTTGGTGACGAAGGCTCGGCTGGTGCGGATGCCATTGAGGTGCTGGTGCACCGGTTACGCAAACGCATCCTGGGGTCCGGAGCCAGTCTTGTCACCCTGCGGGGGGTTGGCTACTACCTGATGGATGATGCCCTGGCTGAAAGGCAGGATCAGCCGTGAAAACAGTGAGCCTGTTGCGGGGAAAGTCATGGACGGTCTGGCGCCCATGGCGGGCCCGGCGATCAATCCGGTTGTTTGTCTGGGCCTGGTCGCTGGGGCTGCTGTTGGCCTGGTGCTTTTTGAACTGGATGGGCGCGGCGTATCCCCAGACACTCTTTGGATTGCCTGCAGGACTTTGGTGGCTGTTCAAGGTATTGGCGTTTGCTGCCGGCCTGTGGTGGGTTTTGCGCCAGGCCTTCAAACCCGTTGTGGTGTTGGGG
>NZ_JBFUGX010000129.1:0-8144 GCF_056402675.1 Polaromonas sp. P3_C2
GGCACGCACTGAATGCGGATAGACCTGCGCAGCGGGCACGCCGGCCAGCAGGGCGTCGCGTACGTCGCTCAGATGGGCGGACAGGAAAAGATTGGCGTGCAGGGGCTTGAGGTAACGCCAGGGCGCCTCGCCACGGTTGAAAGTGCCTCGTTCTATCTTGAGGCCGTAGTGCTGGGCTGAGCGAAAAACCCGCATGCCGGAGACGGGGTCATTGCGCGAGAGGATCACGACTTCAACGCGCTGGGTGGGTGCTGTCGGGCTGGCCGCYTCCCCGGCGCTTTCGGGTACCTCGTTGAAGGCCAACAGCTTTTTGACCAGCGAAAACGCCACGCCAGGCTTGGCCGGCACGTCCAGCCGCTCGAGCTGCAGCTTCATATAGGCGGCATCCTTTTTGGCGCCTGGCACGGGCTCGGCCGTCATGCCGGTTTCAAAAACCTGGTTTTCTTCTTCAAAGTCAAACAGCGCGCGTGACGAGATCGCCACCACGAGCTGACCATCCAGAGTTGCTGCCATTTTTTGTACCTTATCCGGTTTTTAGGAGTGGGTTTGCAGTTCGAGTGTGCACCATTGGCCGTAGGCCGGAGCTTTTAGAGGCCAGTCGCTGGCGTGCATGATCTGACGCACGCCAAGGCCAATCAGTTCCACGGCGCGTATGACGCCCGCATGGGTAATCCACAGTGTGTCGGCCTGGCCTTGCAACTCGTCAAAGGCCGAAGCGACGCGTGCCATGACCTGGTGGGTGCTTTCGCCGCTGCCGCCCACGGCATATTGGGCAAAGCCGTCCGTCCAGGCCTGCAGTTCGGCGGGCGTGATGTCCTGCCAGGCGCGGCCTTCCCAGGCACCAAAGTCCATCTCCTGCAACCGCGGGTCGCTGGTGCAAGCCAGGTCGGGGCGCAGTTCGCGCAATGCTTGCGCCAGCTGCACGCATCGCTGCAAAGGGGAGTGGGCGACCCGTGTGCCGGCGGGAAGCAGCGTGGCTAGCGCTTGCGCGCATTCGGCGGTGGCCGCCGCATCGGCCGCTACGTCCTGCCGGCCGTAGCAAATGCCGGCTTCAACCAGCGGTGTTGCGTGGCGGGCCAGCCAGAGCTTCATGGCTTACTGACTGCCTTGGTCGGGCAGCGCCTGCAGGTCGGTGCAGGTGATCTGCTGCTCCTGCACGGGGACCGTGGTGGCGGTGGACGGAAGTGATGCGGTGATCATGGAGAGGGGCTGCTGCGGTGGCTGGAGAATGGCGGAGTGCACGCTGTGCGATCCGTGCGATAAGGAAGGGTCCGCCATGCCCCATGGTCTATTCTAGAGCGGCACAGGCGCCGGCGCGGCGAGCCTCTGCGCCACCGTGGGGCCATCTCTGGAACTGCTTGCAAGAACCGGCTATCTGTGACACCCCTCGCCGAACTTGCTGTGCCGTCAAGCCGCTAAGCGGCGTGCTGCAGCATCAGGTCAAGGTTCTGCACCGCCGCACCCGAGGCGCCTTTGCCCAGGTTGTCGAACACGGCGGCCAGAAGCACCTGCCCATGCTGCGGGTTGGCGAACACGGCCAGCCGCAGCAGGTTGGTGCCGTTGAGCGCCTGCGGGTCCAGGTGCTGCGTGGCCTGAACGTCCTTTTGCGCCATCACCTCCACGTGCACGGCGCCTTCGTAGTGCTGCTGTAGACAGGCTTGCAAGCGACCGGGAGTGACGCCCGCTGGCAACCGCCGCAACAGCAACGGGATCGTGAGCACGATGCCCTGGCGGAACGAGCCGTAAGCCGGCAGGAAGAAGGGCCGCTGTATCAGGCCTGCGTGTTTCTGGATCTCGGGGATGTGCTTGTGGGCCAGCCCCAGACCGTACACCTGGAACATGGGCGCATGCGATGCACCCGCACCTTCATGCGCATCCACCCGCGCGCGGCCGCCGCCGGAGTAGCCCGACACCGCATGGATCGCCAGCGGGTGGTCGGCGGGCACGAGGCCGGCCTTCACGAGTGGCAGCAGCAGGGCGATGGCGCCCGTGGGATAGCAGCCGGGGTTGGTGACGCGCCGCGCGTTGGCGATGCGCCGGGACTGTTCCGAGCCCATTTCCGGGAGTCCGTAGACCCACTGCGGATCCGTGCGGTGCGCGGAGCTGGCATCGATCACGCGCACGGCCGGGTTCACGATGGAGGCCGCTGCTTCGCGTGCAGGCCCGTCGGGCAGGCACAGCAGCGCGATATTGCAGGCATTAATGGCTTCTGCACGGCGCGCCGGGTCCTTACGGTCCTGCTCGGGCAGCGTGAGGAGGGTCAGGTCGTTGCGGCCCTGCAGGCGTTCGTGGATCTGCAGGCCGGTGGTGCCCTGATCGCCATCGATGAAGACAAGGGGTGCGCTCATGCGGTGCTCCTGGTGGGATGAATGGCTCGAGCCAAAGAAAGAAGAATGACGAATCTTCAGCGACACCTTAGAATTTGAAAAGTTGAATTTCATAAACATCAGCATCAGATTTACTGAACGTCATGCGCGAACTCAACCTGGACCGGCTGCGCACGCTGGTCACCATCGCACACCTGGGCTCGTTCGCCGAAGCCGCGCGCGTGCTGCATCTGGCGGCGCCCACGGTGAGCCTGCACGTAGCCGACCTGGAAGCGCTGTGTGGCGCCCCCCTGCTGGTGCGCAAGCGCGGTGAAGTGCGTCCCTCGGGCGTGGGCGAGGCACTGATTGAACGGGCGCGGCGCCTGTTGGCCGATGCGGACGAGGCAATGGATGTAGTTCAGCGGCAGGTGCAGGGGTTGGCGGGCCGTGTGCGGCTGGGCGCCTCCACGGGCGCGATTGCCCACTTGCTGCCGCAGGCCCTGGAGGTGCTGGGCCGGAATCATCCCGGCATCGACGTGCAGGTGGCAGTGCTCACTTCGCAGGACACCATGACGCGCCTGGCGAATGGATCGCTCGACGTGGGCCTGGTGGCGCTGCCGCAGGCGACGGTGCAAGGGGTGAAGGTGCAGCCCTGGCGTCGGGATCCGATGATGGCCTTCGTGCCGTCGCCCTGGGCTGTACCCCAGCGTGTTACGCCGAAGTGGTTGGCGGCTCAGCCCTTGATTCTTAACGATTTGGGCACCAGCCTGTCGCGGTTGACCGCTGAGTGGTTCGCGCTGGCGGGGGAGCACCCCAAGGCGCGCATCCAGCTCAACTACAACGACGCCATCAAGAGTCTGGTGGCCGCCGGTTACGGCGCCACGCTGCTGCCGCACGAGGCATCATCCACCACGCCGCTTGACCCGCGCATCCGCATGCTTCCGTTGCGCCCCGCGCTGTGGCGGTCGCTGGGGGTTGCGCACCGGATGGGCCCGGTGGAGCGGGCGACGCAGCATGTCCTGGACGTGCTGTGGCAACAGCGGCAGCCATGGTCATAGACTGATGGCCAGGCCCAGGTAAAAAGCGATTTCGCAAACCTGCTGGGTGGCACCCAGGCAATCGCCGGTGAATCCTTGCAGCCTGCGCTTGAAGAAGCGGCCCATCCACAGCAACGCCAGCACGGCGAAGCTRCAGGCCACGATGAGGTTCATGACGTCAAGCACGAAGGTAGCCAGGGCCAGCGCGGCGAGGCACCAGGAAAACCCCACCAGCAGGCTGCCGGGGGAGATCTGGTCGGCCAGAGGCTTGGATTTGGACAGGGCGGTGTCGCCCACGTGTGGCAGCAGGTAAATCAGCAGCAGCGGCAGGCCGCGCGACATGATGTGGCCTGTGCATAGCGCGGCACAGGCATACCAGCTGCCAAAGGGCGCCTCTTCCCAGTCACCCCAGCCGGCGGGCGCGCCTTCGACCGAGCCGAGGATGGCCAACAGCGAGACCTTGCACAGCAAGGCGAGCACCAGCGCCATGGCGCCAAAGGCACCCACGCGCGAATCCTTCATGATTTCGAGTGCGCGGCCCTTGTCGTGGCTGCCGCCCAGGCCGTCGGCTACATCGGCAAGGCCGTCTTCGTGGAAGCCGCCCGTCAGCAGCACGGTGGCGGCGGTGGAAAACGCCGCGGCCACCAGCGGCGAGAACGTGGTGTCGGGCAGAACCGCCTGAAACAGCGCGTACACGGCAGCGGCAAACAGGCCCACCAGAATGCCGACGCCGGGGAAGTKGCCGGCGCTGGCGCGCAGCAACTCGGGGCTGTAGCCCACCCAGGCCGCCAGACGCCCCGTGATGGGGATGCGCGTGAAGAACTGGACGGCGAGCAGGAACTCGCGGACAAACAGGGTGATGGATGTCATGCGAGGCCCATGATGGTTTATGCGTCTTCCCGCCCGCTCACGCCGGCGGAGTCAAAGCTCGCCATTTCATTGAGAAAGCCGGCTGCAGATTGCACCAGGGGCCAGGCCAACAGCGCGCCCGTACCTTCGCCGAGGCGCAGCTTGAGTTCGAGCAGCGGTTGGGCTTTCAGGTGCGCCAACAGCAGGCGATGGCCGTGCTCGTCGGAACGGTGGCAAAACACCATGTAGTCCTGCACCGCGGGAGCGAGCGAGCGGGCCACCAGTGCTGCCGCCCCGGCGATAAAGCCGTCGACCAGCACCACGCGGCGCTCGCTGGCGGCCTGCAGCATGGCGCCGGCCATCATGGCGATTTCAAAACCGCCCAGGGCGGCCAATGCATCCAGAGGCTGCGTTGCGCCGGCGTGGCCTGCCAGCGCGCGCGCCAGCACGGCGCGCTTGCGTTGCAGTTGCTGGTCGTCCAGGCCGGTGCCGCGACCGGTGGCTTCGTCGATGCTGATGCCGGCAAGGCGTGCCAGCAGCAGGGCGGCAGGCGAGGTGTTGGCAATGCCCATTTCGCCAAACGCCACCACGTTGCCGGGCAGCGATTGCAGGATGTCCATGCCCGCGGTGAGTGCGGTGTGGGTTTGCAGTTGCGACATCGCGGGCCCGCTGCAGATGTTTTGGGTGCCGTGGGCGATCTTGCGCTGCAGCAGCTGCGGGTGCGCGGGCAAGTCCGCCGCCACGCCGGCATCCACTACGTGCAGGGCAAAGCCGTGCTGGCGCGCGAAGACGTTGATGGCGGCGCCGCCGGCCAGCATGTTGCCGACCATCTGCACCGTGACATCCTGCGGAAAGGCCGAAACGCCTTCGGYGGCAATGCCATGGTCGGCCGCGAAGACCACCATTTGGGGAGCTTGCAGCGTGACGTTCTCGCTCTGCTGGATCAGGCCCAGCTGCAGCGCCACACTTTCGAGCAGGCCGAGCGCGCCCTGCGGCTTGGTCTTGTGGTCGATCTTGTGCCGCAGCCTGGCCTCCAGCGGGAGGTCGGCAGTCGGCTCAATCGCGGGCAGGAGGAGGGGTGGAAAGTCGGGTGCGTTCATCGGTGATTTGTTTAAGGCAGGCGGGGCAGAAGCACGACAGTGCGCTGCCTTCCGGTTGCGGAGTTCGTTCGGAGGGTACGGGCATGATGTGCGGCAGTTGCACGCACCAGCATTCAGCATCTCCTGCCGCCATGCCGCAGCGCAGGCCGGCGCCGCAGCGGGGGCACACCGAGGTGTCGGCCTGGGCGGGTGTTGGCGGGGGTGCGGCCTGTGGGCTCATGGCGGATGGGCTTGTCGGCTCTACGGTCAGTTTTGCGGTCAGCTCTGCAAGAACAGCCGGTAAACAGGGTTGGCGGTTTCCTCGACGTGAGGGTAGCCCAGCGTGTCCAGGAAATCCTTGAAGGCCTTGTTGTCGGCCTTGGGCACCTGCAGGCCGACCAGGATGCGGCCGTAGTCGGCGCCCTGGTTGCGGTAGTGAAAGAGGCTGATGTTCCAGCCCGGCCGCATGCTGGAGAGGAACTTCATCAGCGCGCCCGGCCGCTCGGGGAAGACGAAGCGCAGCAGGCGCTCGTCTTTGGACAGCGCACTGTGCCCGCCCACCATGTGGCGGATGTGTTCCTTGGCGAGCTCGTCGTGGGTGAGGTCCAGCGTCTTGAAGCCGTGGCGCGAGAAATTGGCGGCGATCTTGCTGCTCTCGCCCTTGRCCGACGTGGTCAAGCCCACAAAGACGTGGGCTTTGGCGTCGTCGTTGATACGGTAGTTGAACTCGGTCACGCTGCGCGGCCCGCCCGGCAGCTCGCCAATCACTTCGCAAAAGCGCCGGAAGCTGCCGCGCTCTTCTGGAATCGTCACGGCGAACAGGGCTTCGCGCTCTTCGCCGACTTCGGCGCGCTCGGCGACGAAACGCAGGCGGTCGAAATTCATGTTGGCACCGCACAAGATGGCCGCGTAGGTTTCACCCTTGGCCTTGTGGGTGGCCACATACTGCTTGACAGCTGCCACGGCCATTGCGCCGGACGGCTCGACGATGCTGCGGGTGTCGACGAACACGTCCTTGATAGCGGCGCAGACGGCGTCGGTGTCGACGGTGATGAATTCATCGACCAGTTCGCGGCTGATACGGAAGGTTTCTTCACCCACCAGCTTGACGGCCGTGCCGTCGGCGAAGAGGCCGACGTCGCTCAGGGTCACGCGCTTTTTGGCGTTGACTGACTGCAGCATCGCGTCGGAGTCGTTCATCTGCACGCCGATGACTTTGATCTCGGGCCGCACCGCCTTGATGTAGTTGGCCACGCCGGAGATGAGCCCGCCGCCGCCGATGGCAACAAACACGGCGTCGAGCCGGCTGGAGCCGAGGCTTTGCAGCTGCATGAGGATTTCCATCGCGATCGTGCCCTGACCGGCGATGACGTCCGGGTCGTCAAACGGATGCACGAAAGTCAGGCCCTGCTTTTTCTCGAGCACCACGGCGTGGGCGTAGGCGTCGGAGTAGCTTTCTCCGTGCAGCACGACATTGCCGCCCCAGGCCCTGACGGCGTCGACCTTGAGCTGCGGTGTGGTGGTGGGCATGACGATGACGGCGCGTGTGCCGAGCTTTTGCGCGCTGAGTGCGACGCCTTGGGCATGGTTGCCGGCCGAGGCGCAAATCACGCCTTTTTTGAGCTGTTCGGGGCTCAGGTGAGCCATCTTGTTGTAGGCGCCCCGCAGCTTGAAGCTGAACACCGCCTGCTGGTCTTCGCGTTTGAGCAGCACGGTGTTTTTCAGGCGCAGGCTCAGGTTTTTGGCGGGCTCCAGCGCGGACTCCACTGCCACGTCATAAACCCGGGCTGTCAGGATCTTTTTCAGGTAGTCGGCTGGTTTCAGCGCGGGCTTCGACGTTTTGCCGGAAGGTTTCCCCGGAGCTTTGACTGCCTTGATGACTTTGGGAACAGGGCGGGTGGCTTGTTTGGTGTGGGTTGGCATGTTTTTCTCGCAGCCTGACATCATAGTGGGCAAGAAAAAAGGCCCAGACTTTGCAGTCTGGGCCTGTAAATCCACCCTTAGAGGAGGTGGAGGAGACAACCGGTGCAAAAAGACCCTGAGTTGCCGGACAACTGATCTTGATGCGATGATTTCAGTATAGCGGGCCGATGTTGCGCTGCACAATATCTTGTGGCGTAAATTCGACATTTTTCACGGTTTAATCATAAATTTTATGCATGAGGAGAGAGATTCATGGAATGCACGGTGAGTTGGACGGGCCCGACGGCGGTCACAGGATCGCGCTCCGGAATGAGTTTTCTGGCTGAGACCGGCAGCGGCCACACCCTGGTGATGGACGGCGCGCCCGATGCCGACAAACCGGAAAACGGCGGCGCCAACCTGGCACCCCGGCCCATGGAAACCTTGCTGGCCGGGACCGGTGGCTGTACGGCCTACGACGTGGTGCTGATCCTCAAGCGTGGCCGCCAGGATGTTCGGGGTTGCTCGGTCAAATTGAGTGCCGAAAGGGCGCCTGTCGACCCCAAGGTGTTTACCAAAATCCACATGCATTTTGTCGTGACAGGCCGTGGCTTGGCCACCAGCGCAGTGGAACGCGCGGTCGCCATGAGTCACGACAAATACTGCTCGGCCACCATCATGCTGGCGAAAACAGCAGAGATCACGACCAGCTTCGAGGTCATCGAAGCTTGAGATGATTTTGGCCTCTTTCCCTTTGTAGATAAGCGCAAGCAGCTATTAAATTTATAGCATGTGGTTGTGCCGGCTTGCGCTGCAGCGACAGAAACCTCAGATGTAGTGCGCCGTTGTTGTCATGACACGCGCCGCAGAGCGCATCAGGGCCTTGACCGGCTCGGGTAACTGCAGCGCGCCGGCCTGCTCGGCATCGCGTGCATGCAGCGCTTCATCGTCTTTCATTTGCGCCACGATGG
>NZ_JBFUGX010000130.1:0-8118 GCF_056402675.1 Polaromonas sp. P3_C2
CCACCAGCCGCCCCCGCAATATGCCGACCTCTCCAACTATGAGATCCGGGATGAGTTGTTCCAGGATTTCCTGTTCCATGGCGGCAGCAACGCCCATCACGGGCTGGCGCCGTCCTATTACGAAACGGTCGAGGAAGAGCTGGTCGCCCTGCAGGAAGCGCCCGACTCTTCCGGCGCGCCGTTGGCTGAGTCGCAAGCCGCGCCCTCACATGAATACCAAAACCTGCCGGCGGTAGACCGTCCGCAGCGGATGGTCGATGAGCGCAGCCAGCTCAGCCCGCAGGTTTGGGGCTCGTACGCCCGGCCCCGCGAGCGCGCCATCGTCCGGACCCAGCTGAAGAAAGAGGCCAAGCAGGTCGGTCAGGTGCTGGGCCTGGAAGTGGTGCGCAAGCTGGTCAAACAGGTCGCGCAAGACCCGCGCCTGCTGGTGCCGGTGCGGGAAGCCATCGTGGCGCTGGAGCCTGCGCTGCTGCGTCTGGCCATGGTGGACCCGCGCTTTTTCAGCGACGAAGGCCACGCCGGGCGCCGCGTCATGGAGCGCGTGGCGCAGCGCAGCTTCAAATACAACGACGAATTCAGCCCTGAGTTCCTGGCGTTTTTTGAGCCGGTCACGCGCGCTTTCAACGGGCTGAACAGCCTGACGATCGAAGATGCCCAGCCTTTCGCGATGGCACTGGCCGAACTCGAATACGGGTGGGACGAGCAGGACCAGTTCGAAGCGGAAAACCGCAACAACGTGCTGCAGGCCCTGCGTTTCGCCGAAGAGCGCCAGACGCAGGCGGACCAGATCGCCTTTGAGCTGAGCACGCGCTCGGACCTGGACAAGGTGCCGGGCCTGGTGCTGGACTTCCTGTTCGGCCCCTGGGCGCTGGCTATGGCGCACGCCAGACTCTCCGATACACGCAACCAGGTTGATCCGATGGGCTTCGGTTCGGTGGTGCCTGACCTGCTCTGGAGCGTCAAGCGGGAAGTCACCCTGAAACGCCCGGCCAAACTGATTGAGATGATTCCCAGCCTTTTGGGCAAGCTGCATGAGGGGTTGGAGCTGCTGGGGCAGGACCCGCGCGAAAGTGAGCCTTTCTTCGAAGGCCTGATGATGCTGCACCGGCCCGTGCTCAAACTGCGCCGCCTGAAAAGCCGGCGTGACGCCGAAGAATCGGGCGCCGTACCGCTGGAGCCCGAAGAAGATTCGGCCACGCCTGAACAGCGCCTTGCCAAGGCCGCCGCGCACCCCTGGCTTGCGCGCGACGATCTGGACGCCGCAGGGTTTGAAGACACCCTGCCGACCGTGCCTGGAGAACTTGCTCCGATCGAGGAAGACGAACCGCCACCGATAGAACCCATGCATGCGGCAAATGAGCCCGACTCCAGCCATCCGGAATACCTTGCCGCGGCGGCAGCCTCCGCAAATGCAGTACCGGCCATGGCCCAAAGCGAAGCCGAGCGCCTGTTGCTCAGCCTGCGCTCCGGCCACTGGGTGGATATGTACTCCAGGCGCCGCTGGCTGCGAGCCCAGCTGATCTGGGCCAGCACGAAGGGCACGCTGTTCATGTTCGTGAGCCACGGCGGCCAGCCCCACTCGATGACCAAGCGCAGCTGCGAACGGCTGATCCGCGAACGCCTGCTCAGGCCGGTCGACAGCCAGGGTGTGGTGGCGCAGGCCCTGGATGCGGTCGCTTCGGAAGTCGCCACCACGACGCAGCCCGAATCCCAGCCGGTCTGAGGCGGGTCCCGAGCGGGGTGGCAAACCTGCCGCCGCCGGCTTGATGGTGGAACCATCCCGCACAGCTTAAATCCCATGACCTCCTGGCCCGACCTCACGCAACTTCCTGCCGATCCTGTACCCGCGGGCCCGGCTGAACTGCCGCCCCCAGCGCATGCCCAGCCGTTTGTGCATGACGACGGAAACACCCGGTCGCTTCACTTCACGATGGGTGAACTGCAAAGCCGCATGCTGATGCACAGCCCCTGGCGCCTGGAAGTGGACTACACGCTGACGATGATGGGTTTCCTGCTCTTTCGGCCCGCGCCCCTGCACATCGGAATGATCGGCCTCGGGGGCGGCTCCCTGGCCAAGTTCTGCCATCGGCAGCTGCCGTCCAGCCAGATGACTGTGCTGGAGATCAACCCTCAGGTGGTGGCGCTGCGGCGCGAATTCCGCGTGCCCGACGATGATGCGCGGTTCCGCGTCATCGCCGCTGACGGGGCCGATTTTCTGCAGGCCGGTACCCCCCGGTTCGACGTGCTGCTGATCGACGGGTTTGACCACCAGGGGCAACCGCCGGCCCTTTGTTCGCAGCGCTTTTATGACGACTGTTTTGCCGCGCTGTCGCCGGGCGGCGTACTGGTGGTGAACCTGCACTACGATGACCCGGACTATCCGCTGCTGGCGGGCCGCATTGCGCGCAGTTTCGACGGCAATTCCGTGGAAATTCTTGCCCAGGAAAAAACCAACAGCATCGTGTTTGCCTACCGCGGGAAGCCCGTTTCTGCACGCAAGCTCTCGGTGGCACAAGCTCTTTCCGCACTGGCAGACGACGAGGGCCGGGCCCAGCTCAGGGCCGAGTTTGGGCGGATCACATGGCACATGAAAGACCCGGGCGCAGACGACGCCTGACCGGTGCATCCCGGCTCACACCAGCTCCGGCCACGGCGGGAAGGCCTTACCCCGACGTGCGGCGCTGTCCGACGGCCAGCCACAAAAAAGGCGGGCACGCTGGAACGCTCAACATTTCATTTCATTTCATTTCATTTCACTGCCCTGCACGGATATACCCTGCACGCGCACAAACCTGGAGAACCCCATGACCGAAAAAACCGCATCCGTTCACTGGGAAGGCCGAGGCAAAAAGGGCCAGGGCCAGATCAGCACCGACACCGCTGCACTCAAGGCGTATCCCTACGGCTTTGGCAGCCGCTTTGAGGACGACCGCAGCGGCACCAATCCTGAAGAGTTGCTGGGCGCCGCGCATGCAGCCTGTTTCACCATGGCGTTTTCCTTTGCCTGCGACAAGGCCGGGTTCGGCACCAGCTCGGTGGACACCCGCGCCAAGGTCCGCCTGGTGCCCCAGGGCGATGGCTTCCTCATCGACCGCATTGCGCTGACCCTGGAGGCCGTGATTCCGGATATCGATGAAGCGAAATTCCAGGAACTCGCCGAAGGCGCCAAAAAGGCCTGCCCGCTCTCCAGGGCCTTGGCCAGCGTTCCCGAAATCACCCTCGCGGCCACATTACGCCGGTAGCTTTTCCGGCACCCAGAAAGACACCCGACATGAATCCCAGGACAAATTTTTCTTTTGAGGTTCAGTATGCTGCGCAGTCAGGTGCTGCTCAGGATGAGCGCGACGGCCTGATGGGGTCGCTGGGCCCTTCGCTGCAGAAGCTGTTTGCCGCCGATGATCCTTCGGCCACCGTGACGGTGAGCGATAGCCACAAGGGTGACGGCAACAAGATCATTGAATTGACGACCACCCTCCTGGACCCCCAGGTCGCCGCAACACTCCAGGCGTTTT
This sequence comes from Polaromonas sp. P3_C2, assembly GCF_056402675.1. NCBI lineage: Bacteria > Pseudomonadati > Pseudomonadota > Betaproteobacteria > Burkholderiales > Comamonadaceae > Polaromonas > Polaromonas sp. P3_C2. The sequence continues at coordinate 3,513 of NZ_JBFUGX010000130.1, forward strand.
CGAAGCAGCACGGCGTGGCCGTGAGCGCACTTGAATAGCCGGCTCCGGTGCGGCCCCGCTCAGGCTTGCCATACACCGTAACCTGCTTCGCGCAGGGCAATACCCAGTTCGACTTCCATGTCGCGCGCGGCGTCGTAGGGCATGGGGTTGTACATCTCGTACAGCTTGGGTAAAAGCCGCACGCCGAAATCACGGGCGAAACGGTTGGACTGAATGCCGGCCTTGTGTTTGTCAAAACGCACATCCGGGTCCAGCCCGGTCATACCCACATACACAAAAGGCTTGCCCAGCTGGTAGTCCGGATTGGCGCGGCGAAAGCGTGCCACGTTCCACACCTCGGGCCCAAGCTCGATCACATAGACGCTGTAGTGATGGCCTCTGGGTCGGGTGGGCATGAATGGGCGGTCGTGAAGGGTGTGCGTTGTGCCGACTTTAACGCATCGCGATCCATTCAGGTGCTATCAAAAAAATAGCTGCTTGCGCCCATCCTTATTGGTCTGCAACTTCTTTCTACCTGAAAATCACGCGCTAGCCTTGCTGCTGCTGCGATTCCTTCATTTCTCCATTTTCTTCCTCTTCCTCTGTTGGGCTCTGGATCTGCGTCTGTGCCTCATCCGGGGCCTGCTCCTGCAGCCAGCTGCCCGACGACACCACCAGGTGAATGAAGTGCAGCTTGGCGACCGCTTCCGTCGGCAGGATGAAGGGATAGAAATCGGGCTGGCCCATGCTGCGCGACATCTCGTTGAGCATGGTGGTCAGCCGCGTCCAGTGGTTCAGGAAGGTGAGGAACTGTTCGGCATCCGGGTGATCCGGTTGATACAGCGCATCTATCGTGAACGGCGTGAACTCCAGGTCGAAGTGATCGACGCTCAGGCCGAAACTTAAAGCGGTGTCGATCGCATCGCGCATGTGCAGGTAATGCGCCCAGCACTCGGCCCAGTCCTCCCAGGGGTGAGTACTGGCGTACGCGCTCACGTAATGCAGCGGCCAGTCCGCGGGCGGGCCTTCGTCGTAGTTGCGCTGCAGGCTGGCCTTGTAGTCCAGGGTTTCGTCGCCGAAGAGTGCGTGAAAGCCGTCCATCCAGGCAGTGCCGGCGAGCAGGCGGTCCCAGTAGTAGTGACCCACTTCATGGCGGAAATGCCCAAGCAGCGTGCGATAGGGTTCGCGCATGGCCTTGCGCACCGCCTCGCGCTTGGCGTCGTCGGCCTCGTCCACGTTGAGCGTGATGAGGCCGGTGTTGTGGCCCGTCATGATGTGCGGGCCGTTCACCGGCGAACGCAGGAAGTCGAACATCAGGCCGCGCTCGGTGTCCTCACTCATGCGGGACGCCACCGGCAGCCCGAGCAGGATCAGTGCGGACACCAGCCGGCGCTTGGCCAGCTCGACCAGCCCCCACAGGTAACCGTTGTCGGGCAGGGCTGGGTCCGTCAGGTCCGGAATGGTGCGGTTGAGGCGGCAGGCCCGGCACATGTCTGCGGGGTCTTCCACCGGCACCAGCCAGTTGCAGGAGGCTGGGGTTGAGAGATTGAGGCATCGCCTGTAAAGAGGTTCGCCATTTTCGGCAGGCTGGGCGGGCGGTGCCTGCGTCGCCTCGGCTTCCTCAACGGGTGCGGCAGGCGCAGCGCCGGGCGCAGATTCCTGGCCGGGGATTTCCTCGAGCGAAGGCGGCTGCACGTCGTCGGGCGGCGCGCCGGCCAGTGCGCTGGCGGCCTGCCATTCCTGCCAGGTGCCCTCTTGCGGCCCGGGCATCAACGGCAGCAGCAGGCCGCGCTCACAGTCATAACCCAGCGGCGTGCCGCAGGCCAGGCACTTGCTGTTGCGAAAAAAAACGGGCTGCCCGCAGTGGCAACGGTAGTTGCGGCCGGCCAGCAAAGGCAGGGGTTGATCGGTGGATCTGGATGGCGTGGTGAAAAACAAGTGGCTTGCCCGAATGAATGGTGGGCCCGCAAGGCCGAAGCGAAAAGCACCTGGCCGGACGACACCCACCCGGCAGGAGAACCCAAGGGTACAGGATAGCCCCGGCGAAGCCTCTCGGGCCCGGCGCCAGCACCTGTCATGCTGTCAGTGGAGGCCGACAAAACAAGGCCGGCCTCTTGCTTCTATCATCGGGTATCAGACATGTTTGCGGGCCAGTTGACCGGACACCCGTAAAACCCTGTGTTCAACCCCGCATCAACCACAACACCCCAGAGGACACCATGCCCACTTACCACGTCGAAATGATGGAAGGCCGGACCATCGAGCAGAAGAAAAAGCTCGTCGAGGCCATTACCCGTGTCAGCGTCGAAATTCTCGGCGGCCAGCCCGACTCGGTGGACATCCTGATCACCGACATCAAGCGCGAAAACTGGGCGACCGGCGGTAAGCTCTGGTCCGAGCCGAGAGACTGACGACGGACACCCGGGCCATGCCCGCATCCCTTGCCGGCCTGCAGGCGCGCCACGGTCCGCGTTACCGGTGGTTGCTGCTGCTGTCCGTCATGATCGGCACGATGGCTTCCATCATGTCGTCGACCATCGTGAACGTGGCGATTCCCGACATGAGCCATTACTTCACGCTGGGGCAGGAGCGCGCGCAGTGGGTGAGTTCGGGCTTTATGGTGGCCATGACGGTCTCCATGCTGACCACGCCCTGGCTGCTTTCGCGCTACGGCTATCGCCGCACCTATGTGGGCACCATGATGCTGCTCATGGCCGGCGGCATTGTGGGCGGTCTGGCCAACAGCTTTGGGCTGGTGCTGGGTTCGCGCGTGGCCGAGGGCCTGGCGGCCGGTGTGGTGCAACCGATTCCCGCGATCATCATCATGCGGGCTTTCGGGCCACACGAGCAGGGGCGCGCCAGCGGCCTCTTCGGCATGGGCGTGGTGCTGGCGCCGGCGCTGGGCCCCAGCGTGGGCGGTGTGCTGGTCGACCTGTTTGGCTGGCGCTCGATTTTTTTCATGGTGGTGCCGCTGTGCCTGGTATCCCTGTGGATGGCTTACCGCTACGTGCCCGACACCGCCCCGGGTGGCGTGGAGCCCAACCGCAACGGCGCGATGATCGACTGGCGCGGCCTGCTGCTGGGCGCGGTGGGCACGCTGTGCCTGCTCAACGGCATGGTCGAGCTGCACGGCGCCGGGCGCGCGCATGCCTTTGTATTGCTGGGCGCCGCGCTGGCGGCGCTGGCCGCATTCATCTGGTGGCAACGCCGCCTGGCGGCTTCGGGTGGTGCACCGCTGATGAACCTGGCGCTCTTTGGCTACCGGCCTTTTGCCATGGGCAGCATCGTGGCTTTCATCTACGGCACCGCGCTGTTTGGCTCCACCTACCTGCTGCCGGTGTACCTGCAGCTGGGCTTGAATCTCTCGGCTTCGCACGTCGGCACCATCCTGTTGCCTGCGGGCCTGGTGTTGGCGGCCACGATTGCGGGCGTGGGCCGGCTGGCGGACAAACACCCGACCTGGCTGCTGGTCAGCACGGGGCTGGCTTTGCTGGCAGCCTCGTTTGCATTGATGCTCACGGTGAACCTGGCTTCGGGGCTCTGGATGCTGGTGATGTGGGCCACGCTGGGGCGTATCGGGCTGGGTTTTATCCTGCCTTCGCTCAACCTCGGGTCGCTCCGGCCCCTGCATGAGCATCTGTTATCGCAGGGCGCAAGTGCCATCAACTTCCTGCGCATGCTGGGCGGCGCGATCGGTGTGAGCCTGTGCGGCATCGTGCTGGAGTGGCGGCTTGCGGCCCATGGCGATTCGCTGGCCAACGCCACCAGCAGCCCGGCGCGGCTGGCTGCTTTCAATGAAGCCTTCCTGATGCTGGCCGCCCTTTGCATACTGGCCGTGGTGGCCGCATGGCAGCTTCGCGTGCCGGCTCCCGCCCAGCCTGACAACTTACCGAATAACAAGCAGGAAGCGGACTGACATGTGCCAACTTCTCGGCATGAACTGCAATGCGCCAACGGATGTGACCTTCAGTTTCAGGGGCTTCGCGCAGCGGGGCGGCCACACCGACCACCATGCCGACGGCTGGGGCATCGCTTTTTTTGAGGGCGACGACAGCGTGGCCGGCGGCAGCGACCGCGGCCTGCGCCATTTTGTCGACCACCAGCCGGCCTGCAGTTCACCGGTGGCCGAGCTGATCAGCCGCTACCCGATCAAAAGCCGCAACGTCATCTCACACATCCGCAAGGCCACGCAGGGACGTGTCGCGCTGGAGAACTGCCACCCCTTTGTGCGCGAGCTGTGGGGCCGCTACTGGGTGTTTGCCCACAACGGCGACCTGAAAGATTTTTCGCCCCGCCTGCACGGCAGCTTCCGGCCCGTCGGCACCACTGACAGTGAGCGCGCTTTTTGCTGGATCATGCAGGAGATGGCCAAGTCTCACGCGGGCGTTCCCAGCGTGCAGGAGCTGAGCATCACGCTGCGTGAGCTTGCGGCGCACATCGCCACCCACGGCACCTTCAACTTTTTGCTCAGCAACGGCCAGGCCTTGTGGGCGCACGCGTCCACCAACCTCTATTACGTAGAGCGCAAGCACCCCTTTGCGCATGCCACGCTGAGCGACGAGGATGTGAGCGTGAATATTGCCGAGCACACCAGGCCGACCGACCGCGTCGCCGTGGTCGTCACGGC
>NZ_JBFUGX010000131.1:0-8083 GCF_056402675.1 Polaromonas sp. P3_C2
CTCTAATCGACCACCAGCAGGACTGGTGGGTGGGCGTGCGCGACTTCGAAAAACGCTTCGGCAAACCGCTGAACCTTGCGGCCCTCAAAGCCTTGCCGGTGCACATGGTGGCCGGCAAGGCCGACATGGAAACCTGGGAGATCACCCACCGCGAAGGCGGCAAGTTCTACATGGCCGGCGCCAATGACGCGGGGCGCACGCGCCCCGAGCGGCTGGAGACCTTGCGCCAGTCCTTTGTGCAGGCCGGCGTCAACGTCACGCTGGACCTGGTCGACAACGTTCCCCACGACGGCCTGGCCTGCGTCGACACGGTGCAGGACTTCCTCGCGACCGTGCTGCGCGCCATCCGGAAAAAAGCGGCGGGCCGGGCCCAGTGATGTCACGTCAACCCCAAACCTGAAGACTGACCATGCTACGTTTCGCGCTGGCCCGCCTGATGATGGCGATACCGACCCTGCTGATCGTGGCGGTGGCGGTCTTTGTGTTGATCCGGCTCATCCCTGGCGACCCGGCGCAGCTGCTGCTGGGCGACCTGGCCGACCCGGTACGCCTGGCTGACCTGCGCGCCCAGCTCGGGCTCGACAAGAGTTGGCCGGTGCAGTTCGGCATCTGGGGCCGGCACGTGCTGGGTGGCGACCTCGGCGTTTCCATCAACACCGGCGAACCCGTGCTGCAACTGGTGCTGAGCCGCTTCCTGGTCAGCGCGCAGATTGTGCTGATTGCCGTGCTCTTCGCCACCCTGGTCGCGGTGCCCGCCGGCATGATCGCCGCGTGGAAGCAAAACCGCCTGCCCGACCTGATGCTGGTCGGCACCGCCACCCTGCTGGTGTCCATCCCTACCTTCTGGCTCGGCCTGTTGCTGCTGCTCTTCTTTGGCCTGAAGCTCGAATGGCTGCCCGTGGTCGGCTATGTCTCGATCATGAGCGACTGGAAGTCGGGCCTGCTGTACCTGCTGATGCCCATCCTCACGCTGTTCCTGCATGAAATCGGCGTGCTGATCCGCATGGCCAGGGCCAGCACACTGGAAGTGCTGCGGCTGGACTACATCACGCATGCGCGCGCCAAGGGCCTGTCGGAGCGTGCTGTGCTGGTGCACCATGCGTTCCGCAACTCCTTCGGCCCGACCTGGACTTTGATCGGCCTCGTCCTGGGCAACCTGCTGGGCGGCGTGGCGGTTGTTGAAACCGTGTTCACGATTCCCGGCCTGGGCCGCCTGCTGGTCGACGCGATCTTCGCGCGCGACTACCCGGTGATCCAGGGTTGCCTGCTGCTGGTTGCCGTGATCTATGTCATCACCAACCTGGTCATCGACCTCTGCTATCCGATCTTCGACCCCAGGGTGCTGGCCGAATGAAAAAATTCCTTACCCCTCAGGCCCTGATCGGCCTCGTCATCGTGGGCCTGATCCTCGCGGCGGCCGTGCTGGCCTTCTTCTGGACGCCGCACGAGCCGCTCAAGATCAATTTTCTGGCACGCCTCAAACCACCCAGCGCCACTTATTGGCTGGGCACCGACGAGTTCGGCCGCGACGAACTCTCGCGCCTGATGGCCGGCGCCTCCAACAGCGTGTGGATCAGCTTCCTCACCGTGCTGTTCTCCATCTCCATCGGCACCGCCATCGGCGTGCTGACGGGCTTTGTGCGCGGCTGGACCGACCGCATCATCATGGCCTTCATCAACGCCCTGCTGGCCTTCCCCGGCCTGCTGCTGGCGCTCGCGCTGCTGGCCGTTTTCGGCGCCAACAAGTACGGCATCATCCTGGCGCTGGGCCTGGCCTACACGCCTTCGGTCACGCGCATCGTGCGCGGCACGGTAATGTCGCTGCGCGAAAAGGAATTCATCGAATCCTCCCGCGTGCTCGGCAATTCAGAGCTGTACACCATGTTCCGCCATGTGCTGCCCAACTGCGTGGCGCCGCTCACCGTGCTGGCCACCTCGATGTTCGGCTGGGTCATCCTGGCGGAAAGCTCGCTGTCCTTTCTGGGCCTGGGCGTGCCGCCGCCCGCGCCCACCTGGGGCAATATGCTGGCCGCGGCCCGGCCCTTCATGGCGCAGGCAACTTACCTTTCCATCTTCCCGGGCCTGTGCATTGCGCTCACGCTACTGGGCATCAACTTCCTGGGTGACGCGGTGCGCGACCTGCTGGATCCGCGCATGAGGGGCGTCGAATGAACCACCTTGTGGATGTCTCGGCCTTWAGCCTTTCCATCGGCAAGGGCGGCCGCGAAATCGTGCGCAATGTGTCCTTCACCGTCGCACCCGGCGAAATCGTTGGCATCGTCGGCGAATCCGGCAGCGGCAAGACCCAGGCGGCCCGGGCCATCATGGGCCTCACGCCGCCGCCTTTGGTGCGCAGCGCCGGCCGCATCCTGTTTGAAGGTGAAGACATGGCGGCGGCCGGCGACGCGCGTTTGCGCCAGCTGCGCGGCGCGCGCATTGGCATGGTGTTCCAGGAGCCCATGACTTCGCTCAATCCGTCAATGACGATTGGCCGGCAGCTTGACGAAGGCCTGGCGCTGCACCGGCCCGAGCTCTCGCCGGCCGCGCGCCGCGACAAGGCTTTGGCCATGCTCGCGCGCGTCGGCATCACCGACCCGCAGGCCGCGCTCGCCGCATGGCCACATGAATTTTCAGGCGGCATGCGCCAGCGCATGATGCTGGCCTCTGTCATGCTGCTGGAGCCCGCGCTGCTGATCGCCGACGAACCGACTACTGCCCTGGACGCGCTGGTGCAGCGTGACGTGCTGGAGTTGATGGTTGGCCTCACGCGCGAACACAACACCGCCGTGCTGCTGATCAGCCACGACCTGCCCATGGTGGCGCGCTACACCCAGCGCATGATCGTCATGCAGCAGGGCGAAGTCGTCGAAGCCGGCGACACCGCTGCTTTGCTGGCCGGCCCGAAGCAGGACTACACCCGCAAGCTGCTGGAGGCCATCCCGCGCCGGCAAGCCGCGCGCACGATTGCCGACGAACAGCCCGTCATCGAAGTGCGCAACCTCGTCTTCGACTACCCCGGCAAACGCCGCCTGTTTGCCAAGTCCGCCGCCAAGCGCGTGCTGCACGGCATAGACCTGGTGGTGCGCCCGCGCGAGATCGTCGCAGTGGTGGGCGGCTCCGGCTCGGGAAAAACCACGCTGGGCCGCGCGATTGCCGGCTTGCTCAAGCCGACCGAAGGCGACATTCGTTTTCGCGGCCGTTCGATTGCTCGCGGCGACGCGGGCTGGCTGGACTACCGGCTCAACTGCCAGATGGTGTTCCAGGACCCGTACTCGTCATTGAATCCGCGCATGAGCATTGGCCAGCTGGTCGGTGAAGGGCTGCGGCTGGTTCCCGGTCTGTCATCCGCTGAGCGGCAGGCGCGCGTAGCAAAGATGCTCGATGAGGTTGGTTTGGAGCCCCGGCATGCGCAGCGTTATGCGCATGAACTCTCGGGCGGCCAGCGCCAACGCGTGGCGATTGCCCGCGCGCTGATACGCGAGCCGGCTTTTGTGATTGCCGACGAGCCGGTGTCGGCACTCGACGTCACCGTGCGCGCCCAGGTGCTGGCGCTGCTGGCCGAGCTGCAGGAACGCCACGGCTTTGCCTGCCTCTTCATCAGCCACGACCTCGGCGTGGTCGAGCAGGTGGCCGACCGCGTGATCGTGATGCAGGCCGGCCAGATCATCGAGCAGGGCAGCCGCGACGAGGTGTTCGACAAGCCGCAGCACGCCTATACACGCAAGCTGCTCTCCGCGATTCCTGCGCTCACGCCCACAGGCCAGGGCGGCATGCAGCTCAAGTGGCGCTTTGACGAACCCGATACGCCGGCAGGCGCCCTGAACCCCTTACACCCTCTTCCGGTCTGATCTTTAAGGAGCTTTTCATGCTTTCCCTTCGATTGAAATTTCTGGCCGCCGCCATGCTCGCGGCCTGTTCCGCGGCCCAGGCCCAGACCCCACAAATCGTGGTCGCGCAGCCGGCAGACATCCGCTCGACCAACCCCGGCGTGAACCGCGACAACACCACCGACGGTGTGGTGCTCAACATCGTCGAAGGCCTGGTCGCGTACCACGAGAACGGCACCGTCGGCCCGCTGCTGGCGCGCTCCATCGTCACCAGCCCCGACGGCCTGACCTATATCTTCAAGCTGCGCACCAACGTGAAGTTCCACAATGGCGAGCCCATGACTTCGGCCGACGTGCTGTGGAGCTGGAAGCGCTACATGGAACCCAAGACCGACTGGCGCTGCCTCAGCGAATTTGACGGCCGCTCCGGCGTCAAGGTGACTTCTGTCACGGCCCCCGACGCRCAGACCGTGGTCATGCAGTTGGACAAACCCTCGGCCGTGTTCCTCGACAACCTGGCCCGCACCGACTGCGGCATGACGGCCGTCCTGAACAAAAAGTCCGTCAAGGAAGACGGCAGCTGGGACAAGCCCATCGGCACCGGCCCCTTCAAGTTTGAAGAATGGAAGCGCGGAGAGTACGTCACGCTCAGCGCATTTGCCGACTACCAGTCGCCCCCCGGCACCAAGCCCGACGGCTACCTCGGCCTCAAGAAGCCGCTGGTTGGGCAGGTCAAATTTTTGACCGTGCCCGACATGTCGACCTCCAAGGCCGGCCTGCAGTCCGGCGCCATCGACGCGGGCCAGATCACCTCGTCCGACGTGCAGGAGCTCAAGGCGAATAAAAATCTCAGCGTTGTCGCCGCAGTGGACGCGGGCAAGAACACGCTGCTGATGCAGACCAACGACCCGCTGCTCAAAGACGAGCGCATCCGCCAGGCCATCGCGCTCTCGCTTGACATGAACCAGCTTGTCGCGGCCGCGTCCGAAGGCCTGGCCCGCGTCAACAACTCGGCCATCCAGGACACTTCGGCCTTCTACACAGCGGCCCAGAAAAAAGGCTACCGCCACGACCCGGCCAAGGCCAAGCAGCTGCTGAAGGAAGCCGGCTACAAGGGCCAGCCCATCGTGATCCAGGCCAACAAGCGCGCGCACGTGCCCAGCTTCTCGGTCGCGGTGATGAGCCAGGCCATGATGCAGGCCGTGGGCATCAACGCCCAGATCGAGGTGCTCGAATGGGCAACCCAGCTGGACCGTTACAACAGCGGCAACTACCAGATGAGCTCCTTCACCTATTCGTCGCGCCTGGACCCGGCCCTGAGCTATGAGCAGTTCTCAGGCAACAAGGCCAAGCAGCCGCGCAAGGTGTGGGACGACCCGGCCGCGCAAAAGCTGATCGACCAGAGCTTCGCCGAAGCGGACCCCAAGAAACGCCAGGCCTTGTTTGACCAGCTGCACGCGTTGATGATCGCCAAGACGCCGCTGGTCATCCTCTACAACGTGACCGATTCGTGGGCTGTGCGCAAGCGCGTGAACGGGTTCACGGTGTGGGAAGGCAAGCCGCTGCTCTGGAATACAAAGCTGGCCGCCAAGTAAGTCATTCCAGCATCACCTCTCGGTCGCCTTGCACGCAGGCCCGCGCGCAAGGCATGGACAGGCACGCCTTGCGGCGGTCGTCATCTCTCTTCACGCAACTTCTTACGGCAGCCCAGCATGGCAAACATCAAACAATTCCCCTTTATCTCCGTCTCCGGCAGCCCGCATGAACGCGGCCTGCAGTACGGGCGGCAGGCCGCCGACCGGGTACGTGGCAGCGCGCGCCTGTACGGCCAGACGCTGGTCAACCTGGGCTACAGCGAACAGGCACGCGCGCGCTTGATCGACTTCTTCGCCAAGGAAATCGGCAACTTCGCACCCCACTACATCGACGAGATGCGCGGCATCGCCGAGGGCGCAGGCGTGGACTTCCAGGACATCGTGATGATCAACGCCCGCACCGAGGTGCTGGCCAAGGCCCGCGCCGAGAAGGTCACACAGGCCGACCAGGAGCCGGGCGACGGCTGCACCGGCGCCCTCATCCTGCCCGAGCGTTCGGCCAACGGCAACCTGCTGCATGGCCAGAACTGGGACTGGCGCGCCGAGTGCGTCGAGACCTCCGTCGTGCTGCGCGTGCGCAACGACAACGGCCCCGACTTCCTGACCTTTGTCGAGGCCGGCGGGCTCGCCCGCAGCGGCTTCAACAGCGCGGGCGTGTCCATTACCGCCAACTACCTCGAATCAGACCGCGACTTCAAGCAGCTGGGTGTGCCGTTGTCGCTGATCCGGCGCAAGGTGCTGGAGCAGGAGATTTTCTCGCTGGCCATGAAGGCCGTCGCCGCCACACCCAAGTCCTGCTCCAACAACATCATGCTGGGCATGTCGCAGGGCTTTGGCATCGACTTTGAATGCACCACCAATGAATCGTTTCCAATTTACCCCGGCGCCGACAACCTGATCGTGCACGCCAACCACTGGATGAGCCCGGTCGCCCTGAGCAAGCTGGTGGACATGGGCATTTCCCAGTCACCCGACAGCCACTACCGCGACTGGCGCGTACGCAAGCTGCTGAATCAGCAAGACAAGCTGGGCAGCCAGGAATTAAAGAACGCGTTTTTCGACAACTTCGGCCTGCCCTACTCCGTCTGCCGCCCGCCCCGCATCGGCAGCCACGACAACCTGTCGGCCACGGTCGCCATGGTCATCATGGAGCCGGCTGTAGGAGAGATGGAAGTCGCGCCCCTGCCGGCGCTGAACAAGGTGTTCACTTGCTACAGCCTGACGAAAGAGCCGCGGATTGTTGCTTGATTAGCGCGAAGTTTGCAGGCGCTACTGCGTATGACAACGGTTAGAGCGGTAGCATCCATTCACTTGAGTGAAATATGTCTGAACGCAAAAATCGCAGCTAATCGGTGGCCGTCAAAGCCAAGGTGTGAGTTTCCGAAATTAAGTTTTAGCAATCTAATGGATCAGCAGCTTCACCAGTTCCGGCGGCAAACCGTCGAATGCTTCGTACTTCTCGACCTCAGTAAGGAGACTTAAGTGCAAGTCCCGTACATCAGTATTTCTGCGATTCACCTCAGCAATGCAATGTTGGAGCCGCCGCATCCACTCCATCCCTTCTTCTCGAGACGGTCTTGGCCAATTCCCTTTAAAGATACTTCTACCTTGATTGCCCAGGATCCGGTTGAACGTCACTCGCAATCTACTGAGAGTTAGGTCCTTTAGATAAGGGTTGCGAAGATACTCAAGATTCCAGAATTCGGAGCGTTTCATCGTATTTGGGACGTCAACGACGGTTCTGAAGGCTTTGACATCTCCGTCACCTACCGAGGGAACTCCGGTACGCCGCTGTGTCCATGCCTCAACCAATCTATTAATGAATTGCAGCTTCCATGGCGACTGCATTACGCCAACGCTTTGAAAAATGAGCATAGCGAAAGCAGTTCTCCCGTCAGGCAGTAGTTGATAGTGCTTCTCTGAGACATAGATAATCGCGTCGATTGATGAGAAGTTTGGCAAGCTCCCAGACTTCCCTTTGATCTTTTTGTAGAGTGCATACCCCACCGCCTCTGGCGTGAACTCCCTTATTTTGGAGTTCAAAATAACGCAAAGATTTACGGCATTTTTCCGAGGATGCCGCTCCCTATATTCTTTGAATTGAGTATTTGCAGTTCTAAGAATTTTTTCGACMGAGCCTCCAAGCTTTTTCGCAATCGCCAAACTGATCTCGGTTGCATTACTCATGGACTCGAGCATGGGGCCAACTTCGCGTGACCCGAAGAATAGGGGACGCTCTTTTTCATCAATAAGTTGATCAAGAACTTCATTCAATCGCTCTGATTGGTCACTTTCGAGGTGCTTCATTTCGATTAGCATCAGCTCGTTGAAGCACGCAAAGTCCGGAAACTTTCCGCCTTTTGATTCGATATTTTTATTTGCGTCAAGGCTACGCCCTCCTGGAAGACCTAGAACCACCTGATGAAGCTCAGATGGCAGATCTGGTGGCCCACCCTGGCGTTCGAAGTGCATTACTCAACCTTAAGAATTGGGCGGGGATGGAGGTTAGTTGGCGAATTGTGGCCTTTGAGCCATCAACAAATCGACTAGTTGTTGTTGGCCTTTCTTCCGTGTTCTATTACTTTTTCTGTCGCCCCTTTGCAGCTTTCTTTACTGGGGCTTTTCTGGTAGGAGATTTCTTCGCTACCACTTTCTTTTTTG
>NZ_JBFUGX010000132.1:0-8079 GCF_056402675.1 Polaromonas sp. P3_C2
ATCCGAGTCCGTGCTGCAAGCCTCCAACCAGGGTGTGCCGGCCGTGCACATGAACGGCAGCGATGTGTCGGAAGCCTACAAGGACGTGGTCGATCGTTTCCTCGGCGACAAGGACAAGCCCATGCGTTTCATCGACGCGCAAAAACCCGGCCTCTTCAAGCGCTGGTTCGGGGGGAAATAAAACGATGGCGTCCTTCCTGTCCTTTTTTCTCGGCGAAAAGAAAAAAACTGCCAACGTCGCCAAGGAGCGGCTGCAGATCATCCTGGCGCACGAACGCACAGGGCGCGGCCATGAGCCCGACTACCTGCCCGCGCTGCAGCGCGACCTCATCGCCGTGATCGCCAAGTACATCCGCATCGACCCGCACGACATCAAGCTGCACCTGGAGCGCCAGGACAACCTGGACGTGCTGGAAGTGAAGATCGAGCTGCCCGACAAGAAGGAAAAATCCGGCGCCTCAGCCGCCGCAGCCCGCAAATAGAGCACGCCAGAAAACCCGCCGCGCCTGCCCTGCAATTGACAAAAGGCAAGCCCGCCAACACAACTCAGGGCTATCATCATTCGATGTTGATCGGGACCTTCGGCGCTGCGCGTGACATGACGCGCCTGGCAGAAATCGCCGGCGTGCTGGTTCGCCACGGCTTTGGCGACAGCGTGCGCCGCCTCGGCCTGGCCGACAGGCTTGAACGCGCGGGCCATGCGCTGCATTGGGACGGCGTGGCCGACCTCGCCCGCATCAGCCCCGCCGAGCAGGTGCGTCTGGCCATGGAAGAGCTGGGCCCCACCTTTGTCAAGCTCGGGCAAGTACTCGCCGGGCGCGCGGATCTCTTCGGCCCCGAATGGATCACCGAGTTCGAAAAACTCCACAGCCACGTGCCGCCCGTGCCGCTGGCCCTCCTGCTGCCGCAGCTGCGCGAAGACCTGGGCGGCGAGCCCGAAACCGTCTTCGCCCGCTTTGACGCCACGCCGCTGGCGGCCGCCTCCATAGCGCAGGTGCATCGCGCGCAGCTGCACGACGGCACAGAAGTCATCGTCAAGATCCGCCGCCCCGGCATCACCGAAGTCATCGAMGCCGACCTGCGCCTGATGGAGCGTCTGGCCTCCATGGCCGAGGCAGAGCTGCCCGCACTCAAACCCTACCGCCCGCGCCAGCTGGTGCGCGAGCTCGCCAAGTCGCTGCACCGTGAGCTCGACCTGGCCGCCGAATGCCGCCATGCCGAGCGCATCGCCGTCAACATGGCGCCGCTGCCCTATGTCGTGATCCCGCGCGTGCACTGGGCCCACACCGGCCCGCGCGTCAATGTGCAAGACCTGGTCGAAGGCGTGCCCGGCAGCGCACTGGAGCAGCTCACGCCCGAGGCCGGTTTTGACCGCGGCGAACTGGCCCGCCGCGGCGCCCGCGCCGTGCTGAAAATGATTGTGGAAGACGGCCTCTTTCACGCCGACCCGCATCCCGGCAATGTGTTTTACCTGCCCGGCAACGGCATCGCCTTTATTGATTTCGGCATGGTCGGGCACTTGACCGCGCGGCGGCGGGAAGAGCTGCTGCAGCTGCTGCTGGGCCTGGTCGAGCGCCAGCCGCAAGCCGTGGCCGACGTGCTGCTCGACTGGACCGGCGACGAGCATGGCGTCAACCTGTCGCAGCTTGAGTCCGAAATCGAAACCTTCGTCGACCAGTACCACGGCACGCCGCTGGCCCAGCTCAGCCTGGGGCAAATGCTGTCCGATGTCACCGCCATCCTGCGCGAGCACCACTTGGGCCTGCCGCCTGACCTGGCGCTGCTGATCAAGGCCTTCATCTCGCTCGAAGGGATGGGCCGCGGGCTGGACCCGGGCTTTCACATGGCCACTGAAGCCACGCCACTGCTGCGGCAAGTGGTGCGCGCCCGCTACCAGCCCAAGGCCCTGGCCACCCGGAGCTGGCAAACCTTCAGCCGCGCGCTGGCCCTGGCCGGGCAGCTGCCGCATGATCTGTCGCGCCTGCTGCGCAACGCGCGCCGCGGCCGCGTGCACGTGGGCATAGAGCTGGCCCACCTCAAGCGCGTGGGCGACCAGTTGGACCGCGCCGCCAACCGGCTGGCTATGGCGCTGGTGATCGCCGCGCTCATCATCGGCTCGTCCATCGTCATGACGGTGAAGGGCGGGCCCACGCTGTTTGGCCTGCCGGCCTTCGGCTTTCTGGGTTTTACGGGCGCCATGGCCGGCGGCATATGGCTGGTGCGCGCTATCTGGCGCAGCAGCCGCAGCAGCAACGGCGTTGAAGAGGACTGAGGGCCCGGGCTGAAACTACAAACTACAGCTTGAGCTGCGCCGGCAAATACTTCGCCATCAAGTCGTCGTAATACGGCTTGAGTTCGGCCAGTACCGGCGGCCTGTCGTTCTTGGAATAGAGATCGTAGGGGTTGAACTTCTGCACCCATTCCAGGTGCGCCGCGTCCTGCGCGTCCGTCAGGTGGCCGTACTGGCCCTCACGGTGCCAGGCGTAGAAGGAGTGGTAGCGAATCATGTACAGCGCCGGCATCGGCAAATGCGACTTCAGCAGCTGGTACAGGTATTCGTCATGGCCCCAGGACATGTGCACCGCGTCCAGCCCGCAGCCGGGTGCATACACGCCGTACTCGCTGTTGTAACGCGCGTCACGGCTGTCGGGGTTCAGGTCAAAGTATTCGGGGTAAACGATGCGGTCTGAAAACCTGCAACCCACCGGGAAGGTGTCGCCCACCACGGCCCACTGCGGCTCGCCGAACAGGCACAGCACCTTGCCCAGGTCGTGGATGAAACCCGTCAGCACAAACCAGTCGGGGTGGCCGTCGGCGCGAATAGCCTCGGCGGTTTGCAGCAGGTGGCTGATTTGCGGCAGCTCGATGTCCGGGTCCGACTCATCGACCAGCGTGTTGAGGAATTCCAGCGCGGCCCAGGGCGTCATCTCGCGCTGCGAAAACGCCAGCCACTCGGCTTTCTTGCGCTGCACAAAATCGTAGGTCTGGTTCTGGTGGTTGTTGCGGTAGAAGGTGCGTACACGGTCCAGGCCGGGCTGCGCGTAATCGCGGTAAGCCGCGCGGTCAGGCTCACTGGCCAGCAAGGGGGTTGCCGGGGCGTTGGGGGTGGTTTGCGGCATGACGGCGTTCATCGTGCCATTGTAGGAAGCCCGGCCCCTGCGTGCAAACCCGGCTGTCGCGGCGGTTTGCCGGGGTTATATTGGGCCCGACCTCGATCCCCCATCAGCCACCGCCCGAAAGGCTTTATGCGCCGCAGACATTTCCAGCACTTTGTTGCCACGGGCCTTCTTTTCGCGTCTGCCCTGCTGGCCGGCGCCGTCCACGCGCAAGACGGCAACCCCAAAATCGGCGTGCTGATGCTGCACGGCAAAAACCCCGGCAGCAACAACGACCCCAACATGAGCCGCATCAAGCCCGTGCTGGAAGGCGCAGGCATGCTGGTGCTGTTTCCCGACATGCCCTGGTCGCGCGGCCGCTATATCGACGGCAACTGGGACAAGGCCATGGCCGAAATGACCGGCCATGTCAAAACCCTGCGCAGCCAGGGCGCCACGAAAATCGTGATTGCAGGCCACAGCCTGGGCGTGCCCGCCGCCATGAGTTTTGCCGCGCGCGGCGGCGACGTGCAGGCACTGGTGCTGCTGGCGCCCGGCCATGTGCCGGCGCGCTACTACGCATCGCCGCAAAGCAAGGTCGTGCGCGAAAGCGTGGACGAAGCCCGCGCACTGGTTGCCGCAGGCAAGGGCGATTCGCGTGAACGCTTTTCCGACATCAACCAGGGCAAGCAGCTGAGCGTGACGGCCACCGCGAAAGACTACCTCAGCTATTTCGACCCCGAGTCCGATGCCGACATGGGCGTCACCGCCCCGCGCATCCCGGCCGGCACCCCCGTGCTGACAGTGGTGGGCGAAGACGACGGCATCAGCAAATACGCCCGTCCCTACTTTGCCGACAAGCTGCCCGCCAACCCCAAAAGCCAGTACCTCGAAGTCAAGGCCAACCACCTCACCACACCGGTCGTGGCCAGCGAGGCGATGGTGCAGTGGATCAAAGCCGCGACGGCGCCATGAAGCACCGGCGCGCCAGCAGCGTTCAACGCGCGCGCTATTGCTTTGATAGCTGCTCGCGCCCGTCCTGATTGGGTTGCAGCCCTATTTTCTTTAAACAAATCCCGAAACGTCCTCACAGGAACCCCACCATGACACCGCATTCCTCCGCACGGTACCTGTGGCTGCGCCACGCACTGCCCGCTCTCCTGCTGTTGTGCATGGTCGTGGCCGGGAACGTACTGGCGCAAAGTGCGCCGCGCGTGGTCGACATTCCCACCCGCCCGGGTGTGACCCAGCGCTTTGTCTACATCGCGCCCACCCCGAACGCCACCCCCAAAGCCTCCGTCATATTGATGGCCGGCGGCCACGGCGGGCTGCAAATCAACGACAGCGGCGGCTATGGCTGGGGCAACGGCAACTTCGTCGTGCGCACGCGCCAGCAGTTTGCCGACGCCGGTTTTGCGGTCGCGGTGATTGATGCGCCGTCAGACAAACAGTCGCCGCCGTTTCTGTCGGGCAACCGGCAAAAGCCCGAACACACCGCCGACGTGCTGGCCGTGATTGCGTGGCTGAAGCAGCAGTCGCCTGTGCCCGTGTGGCTGGTGGGCACCAGCCGCGGCACACAGTCGGCCGCCTACATCGCCACGGAGGCGGCGCCGGCGCAGGGCGGCCCCGACGGCATCGTGCTCACGTCCACCATCCTGACCGACCCCAACGGCCGCGCCGTGCCCAAAATGCCGATGGAGAAACTGACGATTCCGGTGCTGGTGGTGCACCACGAACAAGACGGCTGCAAGCTCTGCGCCTTCAGTGACATGCCGCAGCTGATGGAAAAACTGGCCAAGACGCCGAAGGCCGAGCTGCTGACCTTCACCGGCGGCCAAAGCCGGGGCGACCCCTGTGAGGCCATGGCGTACCACGGCTATAACGGGCTGGAGGCCGAAGTGGTCGGCAAGATCGGCCGCTGGATGGCCGCGGCCAAGCCCTAGGGCGTTACGACCGCTTGGGCCGCATTCAAGCCTGTTCGGGCTTGTCCAGCAGCTTGTCGTTCGGGCTGTTGCCCGCGGCCGTGTGGTTGAGCGACAAGCTCACGCCTGCCCGCTTCTGCACGGTGTCTACCGCATCCGGGTCCGGCGCCACGCTCCAGGCCATGGCGGTGGTCAGCACCACCAGCGAAGGAATGGCCCGCAAATAGCGCGGGTGAAACAGGAAGTCGGCGATCTTTTTCATGGCGGCCTTTCTCGGCGATGTCTGCAGGTGGTTGCCCCGCAGAAAAAAACAAGCGTTCATCCTGCGCCGCCAAACTTAGAGCCATGCGTCTGCCACGTTGCGGTTTGTAAGGAAATGCCTCAGCGGCAGGTAAAGATGCGAACAGCGCCGAAAGCACCAAGCGCTATGGTATTGATAGCTGCTCGCGCACGTTCTGCCAGGGCTGCAGCCACTTTTCGTGATGAAAATGGCCTTTATTTCATTCCAGAAACCGGTTCACGCACGCCATCACCCCTTCGGCCTGGTCCTTGTGCGCCTCATGGCCGGCAAACGGAATGTTCAGCAGCTTCGCGCCGGGCACCTGCTCCGCCAGCTCAAACACACTGGCACGCGACACCAGGTGGTCTTCATCGCCGCGAATCGCCAGCAAGGGGCAAYTGATCTGCTTGACGCAGTCGCCCGGGTAGCCGCTGGGGCCGTCGTCCAGCCACATCGGCACGACGGCATCAATCAGCGCCGCAAAGTCGGGCTGCGGGTTGACCGCGTTGTACAGCGCCACCGACTCGGGGAATTTTTTCGCCCAGCTTTGCGCCGTGACGCCGCCCAGCAGCTTGCGCACCGGGTCATCGGCCTTGAGCATTTTGTCGGTGCCAATGACAACCAGCTTGTCGATCAGTGACGCAGTCTGCGCGGCCATGCGCAACGCCGTGATGCCGCCGTCGCTGAAACCCACCACGCTGCAGCGCTCAACGCCCAGGTGCTGCAGCACAGCAGCAGCGTCAAGCGCCAGCCGCTGGTAGGTCACGCCCGCCGTGCCCAGGGTTGACTTGCCGTGGCCCCGGCTGTCGATGCCGATCACGCGGAAGCGCTTCTGCAGCAGCGGCAGGGCGCTGTTGAAGTCCTTCATCGTGCCCAGCCCACCGTGCAGAAACAGCAGCGGCGGGTCGGCGTCATCACCGTGAACCTCAAAGTAAATCTTCGCGCTGTCCAGCGTCAGGTGCTCGCCGCTCTGGTGATCAAACTGGCCGGCCTTCACCCCCGCCCCGCGGCTGAACGTGTCGGCAGCCACGTCAACGCCCCGTGCTGCCGCGGCGCGACTGCAGCTGGTTGCTGCCGCCCACATGCGACTCCCGGTCGCTGCGGCTGTTGGCCGTGCGCTGGCCCTCGTTCTTCTGCGTAGGTTTTTGCTCACCCATCTGGTTGAAGTYGTTTTCAACCTTGCCGCCGTGGCCCGATGCTTTGGGTGTGCCGTCTTGCTCCATCGCTCCGCCGGCCTGGTTGCGTGCGTCCTCGGTTGCGAGTTGCTTGTTCTGCTTGTTYTTTGCGTTCTGTTTGTTCGGCATGGTGTGTCTCCAGATAAAGGGGTTGAACAAGGGCCAGCGTGCAAACAAGGCAACACCAACCCGCGTAACAACCATTCTGAAAACCCCGAATGCCCGCCCATGTCAGACAGCGCCCCGTACCCAAGCGCGACAAGGCGAAGGGAAAGCAAGCCGGATTGCTATGAATTAAATAGCTGCTCGCGCACGTTCTGCTTGGCCCAACGGCCCATTTGACTTAAGACCAGCGTTACATCAACCCGCAGATGTATCCGAAAACTGCGCTTCAATCTTGTGCCCGTCCAGGTCCCGCACAAAGCAGCCGTAATACTGCGGCCCATACAAAGGCCGCGGGCCCGGCGCGCCATCACCCTGCCCACCCAGCTCCAGCGCCTTGGCATAAAACGCATCCACCTGCGCTTTGGAAACGGCGAGGAAACCAAAATGCGAGCCATTGCCCACATGCGCCTTCCCGCCATCGTGCGGCACACCCACCCAGAACTCCGGATACGCGCGCCCAAAAGCGACGGCACCAGGGTGCTCCATGATCACCTTGATCTCCATCGCACCCAGCACAGCGGTGTAGAACGCCTTGGCACGTGGAAAGTCGTTTGTGCCGATGGAGACGTGGGACATGATGCTTTCGGGGAGGGATGGGGTGTTGGGCATGGGCTTGTCCTCGTTGGTTGAAAAGGAAAAGCTTAGCCAGCCGTATGGCCCCTGGCAACGAAGACCCCAGTTCTGCAAAGCCTATTGGTGCGGTATCGTCAGTACAAACAAATGCGCGCAAGGAGGGTTTGATGGATCATGATTTTTTGAAAGGTGCTGACCGCGAGCGGCCCTTCACTCCGCCGCCTGAGCAACCCGTTCTCCGTTGGCTTGGCGCACTACTCACACTCCTGGCTCTCATTTACGCAGGCTACCGAACAACTGATTGGTGGAATCAACGCCCGCCGGTCACCGGAATCACGCCGGCGCCCACGCGCCCCAGCCAGGCCACAGGGCAACCACAAGGACAGCCTCTACCCAGCACAGCACCAGAACCAGGGAGTCGACTCGTCACCAAGTGCCTAGCCAACGGCAAAACCACATACAGCGACGGCGACTGTGCTGCAGGCGCAAAGACCAGCCGGGTCGTGACTAAGGAAAATCACAACCTGATGGATGCGGTCCGCCTACCGGAGACACCTCCAGCAGCAGAACCACCAGCTCAATCAACGGTGATAGCAGAGAGCAAACCCAACTACGACTATGCCGCGATGAAAGCGGAGTGCGCAGCATTGGACGAACGCATCAAACATCTAGACGCAATGGCTCGCCAGCCACTCGACGGTCAAACCCAGGATCGGATACGCGACGATCGGAAAAAGGCCCGCGATAGGCAGGCCCGGATCCCCTGTAGATAGACAACAACAAACAAAATAAAACCACTGGATGAATGTACAAGGGGACAAAAAGCGGACAAAATGTCCGAAATTATTCCCGCCGCATGACAACCACAC
>NZ_JBFUGX010000133.1:0-8063 GCF_056402675.1 Polaromonas sp. P3_C2
CTGCTTTTCAGACAGCTGATCGAGAATGGCAGGGTTTTGTGGCCACGTCACATCGCTTCGCGATATGAGTGTCCCCCAACCCTGCCCCAGCTTCGCTGACGCGGCTACGCCACGTTCTCGATCACTGCTTTTCAGACAGCTGATCGAGAATGGCAGGGTTTTCAAGCGTCGAGGTGTCCTGGGTGATGGTCTCGCCCTTGGCGATGCCGCGCAACAGACGGCGCATGATCTTGCCACTTCGGGTCTTGGGCAGGTTGTCGCCAAAGCGGATGTCCTTGGGCTTGGCGATCGGGCCGATTTCTTTGCCCACCCAGTCGCGCAGCTCCTTGGCAATCGCCTTGGCTTCTTCACCCGTCGGGCGTGAACGCTTGAGCACTACAAAGGCCACAATGGCCTCGCCCGTCAGGTCATCGGGCCGCCCCACCACGGCGGCCTCGGCCACCAGCGTAGAGTGCGCTACCAGCGCCGATTCGATTTCCATGGTGCCCATGCGATGGCCCGACACATTCAGCACGTCATCGATACGGCCGGTGATGCGGAAATAGCCGTTGTCGACATTGCGCACTGCCCCGTCGCCGGCCAGGTAAATCGTGCCGCCCATTTCTTCGGGAAAATAGCTTTTCTTGAAGCGGTCCGGGTCGTTCCAGATGGTGCGGATCATKGAGGGCCAGGGCCGCTTGACGACCAGCATGCCGCCCGCGCCATTGGGGAGATCCTTGCCGGTTTCGTCGACGATGGCAGTCATGATGCCGGGCAATGGCAGCGTGCAGCTGCCGGGCACCAGCGGCGTGGCGCCGGGCAGCGGCGTGATCATGTGGCCACCGGTTTCGGTTTGCCAGAAGGTATCCACGATGGGGCAGCGCTCGCCGCCCACGTTCTTGTAGTACCACATCCAGGCTTCGGGGTTGATCGGCTCGCCAACAGAGCCCAGGATGCGCAGGCTGCTCAAGTCGGAGCGGGCCGGATGCACTTTCTCGTCAGCCTCGGCAGCCTTGATCAATGAACGGATGGCCGTAGGCGCCGTGTAGAAAATCGTGACCTTGTGTTTTTCGATCATCTGCCAGAAGCGGCCCGCATTCGGGAAGGTCGGTATTCCTTCAAAGATGATCTGCGTTGCGCCGGCAGCCAGCGGGCCGTAGGCCACGTAGGTGTGGCCAGTGATCCAGCCGATGTCGGCGGTGCACCAGAACACGTCGGCGGGCTGGATGTCGAAGGTCCAGTCCATGGTGAGTTTGGCCCAGAGCAGGTAACCTCCGGTGCTGTGCTGCACGCCCTTGGGCTTGCCGGTCGAGCCCGAGGTGTAAAGGATAAAAAGCGGGTGCTCCGCGCCGACGAACTCGGGTTCGCACACCGGAGCTGCCTTGGCGGTGATCTCGTGCATCAGGCTGTCGCGGCCAGCCACCATGTTGCAGGCAGTGGCCGTACGTTGGTAGACGATCACGTTTTTGATCGACTCGCAGCCGCCCATGGCGATGCCTTCATCGACGATGGCCTTGAGTGGCAACTCCTTGCCGCCGCGCAACTGGTAGCTGGCGGTGATGACGGCGACCGCACCAGCATCCTGAATACGCTCCTGAAGGCTCTTGGCCGAGAAGCCGCCGAAAACCACCGAATGCGTGGCGCCTATGCGGGCGCAAGCCTGCATGGCCACCACACCTTCGACCGTCATTGGCATGTAGATGATGACGCGGTCGCCCTTTTTGATGCCGGCGCCTTTCAGCGCGCTCGCAAACTGGCTGACCCTGGCATGCAATTCTTTGTAAGTGACGTTGGTAACCTTGCCGTCGTCGCTTTCAAAGATGATGGCTTTTTTGTTTTCGACCGGTGTGCCCAGATGGCGGTCCAGACAGTTGTAAGAAGCGTTGAGCTCGCCGTCGGCAAACCACTTGTAGAACGGAGCATTGGACTCATCCAGTGTCTGGGTGAAGGGCTTCTTCCAGCTCAGGTTTTCGCGCGCCAGGCGGGCCCAGAAACCCTCGAAATCCTTCTCGGCTTCCACGCACAGCGCCTGGTAAGCCGGCATACCCGAAATACGCGCGGCCTTCACGGTGGCCGGCGCCGGCGGGAAGATGCGATTTTCAACCAGGGTGGATTCGATCGCGGATGAAGGGGCGCTCATTGGTTTTGTCTCCTGTTTGTCACTGAATGCGTGGTACTGTCTTCTGCCGCACTTACAAGCCACTGACTGGCTTGAACCTTACAACTTCTGCAATTGAAGGGGTATCTACCCTCCCCCTACAATGCCGCAAACCCCAGCTTACGCCATCATGACTGAACCCACTCAATCCCCTGCCCCTGCCAAAATCTCACCCCTGCGCCCGCTGCCCAACCTGATTTTCGCCAGCCGCTGGCTGCAACTGCCGCTTTACCTCGGCCTCATCGCCGCGCAGGCCGTCTACGTAGTGCACTTTCTGGTGGAACTGTGGCACCTGATTGAAGCCGCATTCGGGAGTCAGACCGCGTTGCAGGCACTAATCACCAGCATAGGCTACAAGACCGCCATACCCGTCGTGTCGCTCAACGAAACGGTCATCATGCTGGTGGTGCTGGCGCTGATCGACGTGGTGATGATCTCCAACCTCTTGATCATGGTGATCGTGGGTGGCTACGAAACCTTTGTGAGCCGCATGAACCTCGAAGGCCACCGCGACCAGCCCGAATGGCTGAGCCACGTGAACGCTTCGGTATTGAAGGTCAAGCTGGCCACGGCCATCATCGGTATCAGCTCCATCCACCTGCTGAAGACGTTTATCAACGCCGACAACTACACCGACAAGGTCCTGATCGCGCAAACGGTGATCCATATCACCTTCCTGTTGTCGGCGATTGCGATCGCCTACACCGACAAAATCATGTCCGCGATCGCCGCACAAAAGCACTGACCGCGTCACGCCAGGCGGTCCTAGCCCGGCGCCTTTTCGGCAGCGCTGGCGCGCATCAGCATCACCGCACCCAGCACCCCTGACAACAACGAACCGCACAGCACACCCAGCTTTAGTTGCGTCTCGTATGCCGCATCCTGGCCGGCAAATGCGAGCGCACCGATGAAAAGGCTCATGGTAAAGCCCACGCCGCACAGCAGGCAGACACCAACAAACTGGCTCCAGCCAGCGCCGGCGGGCAGGCGTGCACCGACAAAGCGAATCAGCAGCCAGGAAGCCCCTAACACGCCGACGGCCTTGCCCACCAGCAGGCCTGCCGTAATACCCAAGGGCACGCTTTGAAGAAGCGTTCCGACGGTCACACCCTGAAGCGACACTCCCGCATTGGCAAACGCAAACATCGGTAGCACCGCAAAAGCCACCCAGGGGTGCAGCGCGTGCTCAGCGGTTTTCAATGGCGAGCCGCCTTTGCCATCTGAAAGGGGAATCGCCAGCGCGGTAATCACACCTGCCAGCGTGGCGTGAATGCCGGACTTGTAAACAAAGAGCCAGATCACCAGGCCCACCGCCACGTAGGGCCCTATGGCCATCACCTTCGCCCGATTAAAGGCCAGCAAGAGCAACCCACCGATCCCGGCGACCAACAACGCCATCACCGACAAACCCTCGGTGTAGAAAAACGCAATGATCAGGATGGCGCCCAGGTCATCAATGATGGCGACAGCAGTCAAAAACACCTTGAGCGATGCCGGCACGCGGCTACCCAGCAACACCAGGATGCCCAGCGCAAAGGCAATGTCGGTGGCGGCCGGAATCGCCCAGCCGCGCATCGCGACCGGGTCGCCGGCATTGATCGCCATGTAGATGAGCGCCGGCGCCACCATGCCGCCCAACGCGGCGCCCGCCGGCAACAGCGCCTGCGCACGCGAGGCCAGCTCGCCCTCAATCAGCTCGCGCTTGATCTCCAGGCCCACCAGAAAGAAAAACACCGCCATCCACAGGTCATTGACCCAATGCAATAACGACTTGGAGAGCACCAGCAGATCACCGCCCACCCGCAGCTCACCTGGCAGTTGCACAAACCGGTTGTAAGCCTCACCCCATGGCGAGTTGCTCAACACCAGCGCGGCCACAGCGGCCAGCGCCAGCACCACGCCCGAAAGCGATTGCGAATTGATGAACTGGTTGAGGGTGCGGTGGACAAACTTGAGCATGCCCTATTGTCCCAGACCCGCAGGACGGCGGCCCATTGCGCTGCAGGCTCCGGGCCGCAATGCTGCTCTCTATTGCGCGGACTGCGGAAGAGGACCGAAGCTGGCAGCCTTGCCGGAGGCGGCCGCCGGCARCACGGCCTTTTCCATCTCGGCACGCCRCATCGGGCGCAGCACATACCAGGCCATCAGCGCCGCGATCGCGTTCATGACGCTACCGACAATGAACACTGCGTGCCAGTTGCCGGTCATTGCCGTGAGCACGCTGGACAGTGGAACCAGCAGCGACGCCGTCCCCTTGGCCGTGTAAAGCAGGCCGGCATTGGATGCAGCGTACTTGGAGCCAAAGGTATCGGCGCAGGTTGAAGGAAAGAGGCTGTAGATTTCGCCCCAGGCGAAGAACACCATACCCGTCAAGACCACGAAGGCGACCGGATTGTGGCCAAACTGGTAGAGAGCCAGGATGCCCACCGACTCGATGCCAAAGGCGATCAGCATCGTTTTTTCACGGCCGATCTGGYCCGACACCCAACCAAAGAACGGACGGGTGAGCCCGTTGAGCACGCGGTCAATGGCCAGGGCAAATGTGAGCGCCGGCAGCGCCAGGCCCATGATGCTGACGGGCACGTCGCCGACGTTGAAATCCTTGGCGATAGGTCCGAGCTGGGCCGTAGCCATCAGCCCGCCGGCCGCCACCATCACGAACATGACGTACATCACCCAGAACACGGGTGAACGCAGGACTTCGGACGGCGTGTAGTCGCGCCGGCTCTGTTGCACATTGATCGTGGAGATCGAGCCGCTTTTGGCCAGATTCGCCGGTGCCCGCGTCAGCAGGAACGACACGACAAATACGATCACACCCTGAATGATCCCGAAATACAGGAAGGCAGACTGGTAGCCGCTGCCCTTGATCATGGCCGAGATCGGAAGAATGGTGAGCGCGGAGCCCGCACCGAAGCCCGCGGCTGTCAGGCCCGCAGCCAGGCCGCGGCGATCCGGAAACCACTTCAAGGCATTGCCGACACAGGTACCGTACACCGCACCCGCGCCAATGCCGCTGATCGCAGCAGCGATGTAGAGCAGCATCAGCGAATCGGCAAAAGAATTGATCACCCAACCGACGCCGCAAAGAATGCCGCCGACCATGACCACCGGACGTGGCCCGAAACGGTCGACCAGGTAGCCTTCAATCGGCACGAGCCAGGTTTCGGTCAACACAAAAATCGTGAAGGCCACCTGAATGGCGGCCTTGCTCCAGCCGTACTTGTCGGCAATCGGATTCACAAAAAGGGTCCAGCCATATTGCAGGTTGGCAATCATCGCCATGCAGACGATGCCCAAGAGAAGCTGTATCCAGCGATGGGCGCTGGATGGTGCGGGGGTTGCCGTAGGGGCGTATGTCATTGATGTCTCCTGTCTCTTTTATGCCGTGGAAATTGCGATTGCAATCGTTGATGCTGTTGTTGTGAGCGGATTGTGAGAGCGGACATTTATGAGCCCATTGACCGCGATCAAGTTTGAAAAAAACTTTACACATCGCTCAAAAAAACGAAAGCGGATTGAAAGAATCGCGCCATGCCAAACCCCGGCCACTGCGATGGATTTGATTTACAGAATGGGGAGTGCGCTTGTTAGCGGCGCTGAGCCTGAGCGCGCAATGCGGGATCAGCAAGTGCCCGGCATTGCACCGGCGGCACTGAAAAGAAAACAAGAGAAAAGAGCAACCGCGTGGTGCGGTCTACTGCCGGCGGCGCAAACCGCCCGGCAAAAATTAGCGCGCTCGCAGCGCGCTGATAAAAATATGCAGAGGCGTAGCAGCAACCAGCTCACGCAATACAAGGCGTACGCGTGCACTGGCGGCGGGCTGGGCAATCTTCAAATACAAGGCGAAGGCGGTCATGAATTTCCTTTGTGGCGTGAGGCATCTACGGACACAATCATAGGGTAAACCCTTAATCCCTTCAACCCACCAGCTAACCCCCCCCGAACCGGGTGTGGCCAGCGTCAGCCCACCATGTTTTCAGGCCGCACCCAGGCATCAAACTGCTCGCCCGTGACATGGCCGGAGGCCAGTGCCGCATCGCGCAGGCTGCTGCCTTCCTTGTGCGCCTTTTTGGCGATGAAGGCGGCCTTGTCATAGCCGATGTGCGTGTTCAGCGCCGTCACCAGCATCAGCGAGCGGTCAACCAGCTCGGCGATGCGTTCGCGATTCGGCTCAATGCCGACGGCGCAGTGGTCGTTAAAGCTCACCATGCCATCGGCCAGCAGGCGCACGCTTTGCAAAAAGTTGTGCGCCACCATGGGCCGGAACACATTGAGCTCGAAGTTGCCCGAGGCACCGCCGAAGTTGATGGCCACGTCGTTGCCGAACACCTGTGCCGCCAGCATGGTGACGGCTTCGCTCTGCGTCGGGTTGACCTTGCCCGGCATGATGGACGAGCCGGGCTCGTTCTCGGGAATGCTGAGCTCGCCGATGCCGCTGCGCGGGCCGCTGGCCAGCCAGCGCACATCGTTGGCGATTTTCATCATGCTGGCGGCGAGTGTCTTGAGGGCGCCGTGCGCATGCACCAGGCCGTCGACCGAGGCCAGCGCCTCGAACTTGTTGGGTGCAGTCACAAAAGGCAGGCCTGTCAGCGTGGCCAGTTCGGCCGCCACTTGCTCCGCATACCCCTTCGGTGCATTCAGCCCCGTACCAACGGCAGTACCGCCGAGTGCCAGTTCATACAGGTGCGGCAAGGCGGCACGCACATGCTTTTCGCCGTGGTCAAGCTGCGCGACATAACCCGAGAATTCCTGGCCCAGGGTGAGTGGTGTCGCATCCTGCAGATGGGTACGCCCAATCTTCACGATGGTGCCGAAGTCTTGGGCTTTTTGCRCCAGCGTCGCGCGCAACTTCGCAATCGCTGGCAGGAGCTTGTGGGTCATGGCCTCTACAGCGGCAACATGCATGGCGGTAGGAAACACATCGTTGGACGACTGGCTGCGGTTGACATCGTCATTGGGATGCACCAGGCGGCCCTCGCCGCGCTCGCCGCCCAGAATTTCGCTGGCGCGATTGGCCAGCACTTCATTGACGTTCATGTTGGTCTGCGTACCGGAGCCCGTCTGYCATACCACCAGGGGGAATTCGTCCGCATACCCGCCCGCGATCACCTCGTCGGCTGCGGCCACGATGGCTTTGGTTTTTTTCTCGTCCTGAAGGCCCAACGCATGGTTGACCCTGGCCGATGAGCGCTTGACCTGCGCCAGCGCCTTGATGATTTCACGTGGCTGCTGCTCGCCCGAGATGTCGAAATTCTGCAGCGAGCGCTGCGTCTGCGCACCCCAGAGTTTGTTGGCCGGCACCTCGATAGGGCCAAAGGTATCGCGCTCCGTGCGCGTGCTGCTTGTCGTCATGGAAATATCCTGCGCGTCAAAAAAGATGGTTAAGAGTCCTAGTATGACCGCAGACGAGAAAGATTCTCATCTGAAGGGTTTTGGATCCTCTCGCCCGACATGCCCGAGTCGCCCGCCCAAGGGCGGATAATTGCGGGGTTTGCCCGAAATTTCCCCGAAACGCCCTCATAACGACGACCCACCATGACCACGATCAAGCAAGCCGACCTCATCGAATCCGTAGCCGCTGCCCTGCAGTACATCAGCTACTACCACCCCACCGACTACATCGCCCACCTGGCGCGCGCCTATGAGCGTGAGCAAAGCCCGGCCGCCAGGGATGCGATTGCACAGATCCTCACCAACAGCAAGATGAGCGCGACGGGCCAGCGCCCGATCTGCCAGGACACCGGCATCGTCAACGTGTTCCTCAAGGTCGGCATGGACGTGCGCTGGGAAGGCTTCACCGGCAGCATTGACGACGCCATCAACGAAGGCGTGCGCCGTGGCTACAACCACCCTGACAACACCTTGCGCGCCTCTGTGGTGGCCGACCCGCAGTTCGACCGCAAGAACACCAAAGACAACACAC
>NZ_JBFUGX010000134.1:0-8056 GCF_056402675.1 Polaromonas sp. P3_C2
AGATAGCACTTCGTCTCCACACTAAGCACATCCTCTTTTTAGGCGACTTTCATGGATGCGCGCAAATCACTCCCTTCACTTCCTTTAGGCCTTCTGGCCCTCACCGCCGGCTCCTTCGGCATCGGCACGACAGAATTTGTCATCATGGGCCTGCTGTTGCAGGTCTCCGCCGACCTGGGCGTCACCATCGCCTCGGCCGGGCTGCTGATTTCCGGCTACGCCCTGGGCGTGGCGGTGGGTGCACCGGTGCTGACGCTGGCCACGCGCAAGCTGCCGCGCAAAACCGTGTTGCTGGCGCTGATGGCCATCTTCACGCTGGGCAACCTGGCTTGTGCGCTGGCGCCGGACTACGGCAGCCTGATGGCGGCCCGCATCATCACCTCGATGGCGCATGGCACCTTCTTTGGCGTGGGTTCCATCGTGGCCACCGGCCTGGTCGCGCCCGAGCGAAAAGCCTCAGCCATTGCCATCATGTTCAGCGGGCTGTCGCTGGCCACACTGCTCGGCGTGCCCGCTGGCGCCTGGCTGGGGTTGCATTACGGCTGGCGCTCTACCTTCTGGGTGGTCACGCTGATCGGCTTGCTGGCTTTTGTGGTGCTGGCCATTTTTGTGCCGCGCAGCGCGGCTGAAAACGGTACCTCGACCATCCGGCAAGAACTGGCCGGCCTGGCCCGCCCGCAGGTTCTGCTGGGCTTGTTGATGACCGTGCTCGGCTTCGCCGGCCTGTTTGCGATCTTCACTTATATCCAGCCCATCCTCACGCAGATCACCGGCTTCAGCGAGGCGGCAGTGTCGCCCATCCTGCTGGTGTTTGGCGGCGGCTTCTTTGTGGGCAACCTGCTGGGCGGGCGCCTGGCCGACCACGGGCTGCGGATGTCGCTGCTGCTTACGCTGGGCGCGCTGGCGCTGGTGCTGGGCGTGATGGGCTTTGTGCTGCATTCGCCGGTGGCCACGGTGGTGTTTGTCGGGCTGCTGGGCGCGGCCTCTTTTGCCACGGTGGCGCCGCTGCAGATGCGCGTGCTGCAGCAGGCGCACGGCGCGGGCCAGAACCTGGCGGCCAGCCTCAACATCGGCGCCTTCAATGTGGGCAATGCGCTGGGCGCCTGGCTGGGCGGTTTGGTCGTCAGCAGTTCCTTCGGCCTGGGTGGCCTGAGCTGGCTGGCTGCGCTGATCACGGTGGCCGGCATCGCGGTCACGTTGTACAGCCTGTCGCGCGACAAGGCCGAGCCGCGCGCCATCCCCGTCATCTGCTGAGAGAACCACACCATGAACACATTTTTCATTCCAAAGCGGCGCGCGCGTCAAGTCCTTCTTTCATTCACGTTGCTGGCCGCCAGCGTTTTGCCGCAGGCGCGGGCAGCCGATGTCAACGCATGGACGCCAAGCTGGACGGCCAGCCCCCAGCCGATCTGGCGCGATGACTTTGTGCTGCCGCTGGGCCTTCCCGCCACGCTTCACGACCAGACAGTACGCCAGACCGTCCGGGCCAGCGTGGGCGGCTCACGCGTGCGCATTGTGCTGTCGAACGAATACGGCTCGCAGGCCTTGCAAATAGGCGCGGCCCAGATAGCGCCCACTGACGGAGCCGGCAAGGCATTGACCTTTGGCGGCCAGCAGACAGTCGCCGTACCGGCAAGCGCTGTCGTGATGAGTGACCCGGTCGAGATGCCGGTCGCGCCGCTGAGCCGCCTGTCGGTCAGCCTCTACTTCCCACAAACGACACCACTCACCACCATCCACTGGGACGGCCTGCAGCCCGCGCAGATTGCTGCAGGCAATGCCGCGAACGCGAGCGTCCTTAAGGCAGATGCCACGGTGAACAGCCGCCTCTTTCTCAGCGCCGTGCTGGTGGAGGCCGCACCGGGCACACGCAGCGTGGTGGCCTTTGGCGACTCCATCACCGACGGCGCGGCATCAACTCCAGGCACCGATCAGCGGTGGCCGGACTTCCTGGCGCGCCGCCTGGCCGGGGACAACGTGGCTGTCCTCAATGCCGGCATCTCGGGCGGGCGGGTTCTCAAAAACCACATGGGCATGAATGCGCTGGCGCGCTTTGAGCGCGACGTGCTGAACCAGCCCGGTGTCACCAGCGTGGTGCTGCTCATGGGCATCAACGACATCAGCTGGCCCGGCAGCACCCTCGAACCCAAGGAGCCCGCCATACAGACCGACGCGCTGATAGCCGGTTACCGCCAGCTGATTGCGCGCGCCAGAAGCCGGGGCGTGCGCATCGTCGGCGCCACGCTGACACCCTTTGAGGGCGCGCTGACCATGCCGGGCTCGCCGATTGCCAATTACTACAGCCCCGCAAAAGACGCCGTGCGACAGCGCATCAACGCGTGGATGCGCAGCGGCGAGTTTGATGCGGTGCTGGATTTCGATGCGGTGGTGCGCGACCCGCAGAACCCGCTGCGCATCCTGCCCGCCTATGACTCGGGCGACCACCTGCACCTGGGTGATGCCGGCAACAAGGCGGTTGCCGAATCCATTGACCTGAAGCTGCTGCTGGGCGAACGCTAATAAAGCGCCTGCGGCTTAACCACCGACGACCAGGCGCAAGCCCGGCATCAGGCTTTCGGTTTCGGCGCGCCGCTGCAGCGCCATGCGCATGTTCATCTGCGCGACCTCGGTGTGCTCCACCGCCAGCGCCTGCGCACGCGCGCCCTCCCCAGCCTTGAGCGCTGCAAACAGCATGTGGTGCTGGCGGTGCGCGTAGTGCATCCAGTCCCGGTCCTGCTCCAGCGTGGACTGCATGGGCAACATGGCCGAGGCAGACGCGAAGGGGAGCTTGTCGTTCAATTCGATCGCGCGTTGCAGTGCACGGTTGCCGCTGGCCTCCAGGATGAGCGCGTGGAAGCGGTCGTTCATGGCCGCATAGGCCGCGTAGTTGTCATAGCCCAGCGGGTTGGCCGCTAGCGCGCGGTCACCTTCATCCAGGCAAGACTGCAAATCGAGCTGCAGCTGGCGTGACACGCCGTGCTCAGCCACCAGCCGCGCCCCCATGCCTTCCAGATGGCCACGCACTGCAATCGCATCGGCCACTTCGCGCGGGGTGAACTGGCGCACCAGGTATTTGCCGGTGTCGTTGGCCTCGACCAACCCTTCCTGCTCCAGCGTGACCAGCGCGGCCCGCACCGGTGTGCGCGAGGCGCCCAGGCGTTCGGCCAGTTGCTGCTCGGCCAGGCGCTGGCCCGGCTCAAACTCGCCACGCAGGATCAGGTCGCGCAACTGCATCAAAACGGTTTCTTGCAAGTTCATGCCCGAGAATGTACACTGAATTTTAATTTCGGTATACCGTTTTGAGGTCTCCATGAACGCTGAACAGAACGAACTGCTCACCCGCATCACCGCGGGCACGCCCTGCGGCAAGCTGCTGCGCCAATACTGGCAGCCCGCTGCACTGGTGGATGAGTTCAATCCGGCGCTGGACCCGCGCATGGAAATCCGCCCGGTCAAGGCCTTGAAGCTGTTCGGCCAGGATCTGGTGCTGTTCAAGGACGCCTCCGGCGCATGGGGCCTGCTGGACCGCGACTGCACACACCGCGGCGCCGACCTGTCGTTTGGCCGCCGCGAAAGCGCCGCGCAAGGCGGCGGCCTGCGTTGCCCTTTTCACGGCTGGAAGTTCGCCACCGACGGCCGCTGCCTGGAAACCCCGGCAGAGCCCACAGGCAGCAAGTTGTGCGAACGCATACGCCAGCGCAGCTATCCCGTCATTGAAAAAGCCGGCGTGCTGTTTGCCTGGCTGGGCGACGAAGGCAGTACACCGCCGCCCTTCCCCGCTTTTGACTGTTTTACCGCACCGTCCACGCACAGCTTTGCCTTCAAGGGTTTGTGGAACGCCAACTGGCTGCAGGCTTTCGAGGTGGGAATCGACCCGGCGCACCCGTCTTTCCTGCATCGCTTTTTGCAGGACGATCCGCTCGATGAAATCGGCCAGAACCCGGCCGGCAAGCAGTTTCGCAGCGCCAGCGCCGGCACGAAGGATGGCGAGCAGTGGCCGATGACGCGCATCATGCGCGAGTTCGCCCAACCCGACATCAGCTTTGAAAGCAAGCCCTGGGGCATGCAGCTGACCGCGCTGCGCGCCATGACCGATAAACTCACCCATGTGCGCGTGACCAACGCGATCTTCCCGGCCACGTTTGTGATTCCGCTGTCGGAAACCATGACCATCACGCAGATGCATGTGCCGGTAGACGACACGAACACCTACTGGTACACCTTCTTCACCAGCTTTGGCGCCCCGCTGGACCGCGAGAGCATGCGCGCGCAGCGCCAGCAGTTCATTGCCCTGCCCGATTACATCCCCAAAGCGGGCCGCCACAACAACTGGGGCTTCAACGCCGAAGAGCAGATGAGCACCACCTACTTGGGCATGGGCGAAGAAGACATCAATGTGCACGACCAATGGGCCGTGGAAAGCATGGGCGAAATC
Organism: Polaromonas sp. P3_C2; assembly: GCF_056402675.1. NCBI lineage: Bacteria > Pseudomonadati > Pseudomonadota > Betaproteobacteria > Burkholderiales > Comamonadaceae > Polaromonas > Polaromonas sp. P3_C2. The sequence continues at coordinate 4,436 of NZ_JBFUGX010000134.1, forward strand.
CAGGACCGCACACGCGAACACCTGGCCACCTCCGACAAGGTCATCATGGCCAACCGGCGCGTGCTGCTCAAGGCGATTGAGACCGTGCAAAACGGCGGTGTGGCGCCCGGCATTGCCGACCCTGCGCAGGCCAGGGTGATCACCGGTCCCGATACGGTGGACGGCATTGCGCCGGCCGGTGAATGGGCCGCGTGGTGGCAGCAAACCGCCCGCACCAAACGCGAGAGTGCGCCGTGGCTGGGCGCCGGGGCCACCTCCAACTCACCCAGCACCGTCACTCAACCATGAGCAGCTTTGCGGTGCAATGCGGAGTGCACGACGCCGCAAGGCAGGCTGCGCTGGCCGATGCCACGCGGCGCATCGAGGCGCGCGGCCTGGAGCTGGTACGTTTTGCCTGGTGCGACCTGCACGGCATGCTGCGCGGCAAGACACTGGTGGCCTCTTCAGCCGGACAAGCCATGACGGACGGCGTCGGCATGGTGAGCACATTGCTGCTCAAGGACACCGCCGACCGCACCGCGTACAAAGTGTTCGAGGCCGGCGGCGCCGACGAACTGCCGGGTTTTGAATTTGGCGGCAATGTGATGCTGCTGGCCGACCCGGCAAGCTTGAAAGAATTGCCCTGGGCCGACAAAACCGGCTGGGTGCAATGCCAGCCATGGTTTCCCGACGGCCGCCCGGTAGAACTCGACACGCGCCGGGTACTGCAAGATGCTCTCGCCAAACTGGCGGAGGCCGGCTACAGCATGAAGTGCGGGTTGGAGATCGAGTTCCACATTTACCGGATTTCCGAGGGTGGCAACGCTCCCCAGCTTGACCCGGCGCTGGCCGACTGGCCGGGCTTGCCGCCGGAGGTGCGCATGATCCATCCCGGCTACCACCTCCTGTCAGAGCAATGGGCGGACATGGCCGAAGAGCCGCTGCGCATCGTGCAGCGCACGGCGCAGGCGCTGGGCCTGCCACTGCTGTCGCTGGAAATCGAACTGGGGCCCAGCCAGGTCGAGGCGGTGTTTGAAGCCACCGATGCGTTGACTGCCGCCGACAACATGGTGCTGTTTCGCAGCGCGGTGAAGCAGGCCTTGCGGCGTGCCGGTTACCACGCGACCTTCGTGTGTCGCCCGCCCTTTCCCAACATCATGTCCAGCGGCTGGCATCTGCACCAGTCACTGGTGGACCTGAAAACCGGTGCCAACGCCTTCAAACGCCAAAGCCCCGCGGACGGAAGCACACCCGTGCACGCGCAGTACATGCTGACCGAAACCGGCGAACACTACCTCGCCGGGTTGCTCGCGCATGCGCGCGGCATGACGGCCTTCTGCACGCCCACCATCAATGGTTTCGGCCGCTTTCGGCCGAATGCGCTGGCGCCCCAATCGATTTTGTGGGGCCGGGACAACCGCGGTGCCATGCTGCGCGTAGTTGGCCAATGCAACGACAACGGCACACGTATCGAGAACCGCCTCGGCGAACCCGCCGCGAACCCTTATCTCTATCTGGCCTCGCAAATCCACGCCGGGCTGGACGGCATCGCGCGCCGCCTGAAAGCCCCGCCGGCCACCGACGCGCCTTATGGTGACACCGCCGAGAAATTGCCCACCAGTCTCGAAGAGGCGCTGCAAGCCTTGCAAGGCGACAGGGCGCTGGTGGAGGCATTCGGCAGCGCGTTCGTGGCTTACCTCACGCGAGTCAAACAGGCCGAAATCACCCGCCATGCCGAGGCCCAGGACCAGGACGACTGGCAAAGACGTGAATACTTCAGCCGGATCTAGCCGCCACGGCCATCCCTAAAAAAAACATGATCACCATCCATTTCATCGAATCGGGCGGCCGCTCCACGCCGGTAAAAGGCAAGGTTGGCAAAAGTCTGATGGAAGCCGCAGTGGCCGCAGGCATTGACGGCATTGCCGCCGACTGCGGCGGCCTGCTGACTTGCGCCACCTGCCATGTACACGTGCAGGAGCCTTTTTCCTCGGACACGCAAACCCTGCCGCCACCTGATGGCGAAGAGCTCGGCATGCTGGCATTTACCGCCGCGCCGCGCCTTCCCAACAGCCGGCTCAGTTGCCAGATCAAGCTCACGCCCGCGCTCGACGGATTGACGGTAGAGTTGCCGGCTACCCAGTATTAATTACTTCAGAAAGTTGTTCATGATTCTCGAACTCGCCGACATCCGCATTCACCCGGGCCAGCAAGCAGCTTTTGACGAAGCCATCCAGCGCGGCATCCGCGAAGTCATTTCCAAAGCCAGGGGCTTTCAAGGTTTCAAGGTCAACAAGGGCATTGAAAGCCCTGAGCGCTACATCCTGCAGATCTTCTGGGACACACTGGAAAACCACACCGTCGACTTTCGTCAGTCGCCCGCCTTTGCCGACTGGCGAGCCATTGTCGGGCCCTTCTTTGCCGGCCCGCCCACGGTGGAGCATTTCGCCCTGGTGGCCAAGTCAGCCTGAGCCTTTGGCCAGGGCCTGGCAAACAGGCAGACAATAAAAAACGGGGCTGACGGCCCCGTTTTTTATTGTCTGCGCGCAGTTCCGATGCCGGCTACCTGGCCGCGTTTTCGTGGCCGCTGATCAGCTTCCCAAGCAACACGCCGAGCTGCACCCGCTCGTCATCATCCAGCGGACTCACGATGCGCTGCTGTGCCTTGCTGACAGCACGTTTCATCTGCAGTGCAACTTTTTCCCCTTCGGGCGTCGTCCACAGCAATTTGCGGCGCTTGTCAGATGGGTCAGCCTCCCGCTTGACCCAGCCTTTGGCTTCCAGCCGACCGATCACCGAGCCGAAAGTGGCCGGGTCAAAGGCAACGCGGCCCGACAGCGTGATCTGGTCTTCGCCCGGGTCGTCCATCAAGGCGTTCAGGATGGCGAACTGCACAGGCGTCGCGTCAAAACCGGCTGTTTCCTCCATGAAGATCGCAACCGCGAGTTGTTGCGCCCGGCGAATCAAGTGCCCGGGGGCCTCGCTGAAGTTAAAGCTTTTTGCCATTTGCCGAGTTTACCGTTCAGCTTTGCGCTCAGGGTATGTACTAGGGACATACATGATAAGCATACTTATCATTGTCAAAGCCCCCCTGATACCCTCTCACACATGTCACACACATCCCCCATCCTCATCTCGGGCGGCGGCATCGGCGGGCTGGCCGCGGCCCTGGTGCTCGCGCAGGACGGGCGCGCCGTGACACTCATGGAGCAGGCGGCGAGTTTTGGCGAGATCGGCGCCGGCATCCAGCTCGGTCCCAATATTTTCCGCATGTTTGACTACCTGGGCCTCACTGAAGCCGTCAACCGTGTGGCGTTCTTTCCCACCGGTCTTGGCATGAACGATGTGCGCACGGGCGAGAAGGTTGTCCGTGTCCCGCTTGGCGACCTGGCCCGCGCCACCTATGGCTTTCCTTATGGCGTGATTTACCGCGCCGACCTGCACCAGGTGTTCCTCAATGCCTGCCGGGCGCAGCCCAACGTCACCTTGCGCACCAGCGCCAGGGTGGAGTCGTTTGACCAGTCGGAAAGCGGCGTGACTGTGCACCTTGCAGGCGGAGAAACCGTTGAAGGCAGCGCGCTGATAGGCGCAGACGGCATCTGGAGCCGCATCCGTGAAGCCGTGGTGGGCGACGGCAAACCT
>NZ_JBFUGX010000135.1:0-8006 GCF_056402675.1 Polaromonas sp. P3_C2
CTGCAAGGCTCAAGGCGGGTTCAATGCGCGGCCAAAATGGCTATTTATGCCGCTTGCGCATGCAAATGTTGCAGCCATAAGACAGCCGGGGAGGCGCTTCGCCCGAGGGCCCTCAAGCTCCCGGGCGGCTGTCGCCAGCACGGATTCAACGCAAATCRAGCGTGAACGGGAACTCCCGGCTCGGCTGCGCCGGCGCGACGCGCATCTTGCCGGGTGTATGGCCCATGCGGAAAAAGCGTGTGAGGCGGCGGCTTTCAGCCTCGTACGAATTGACCGGCAGCGTGTCGTAGCTGCGCCCGCCCGGGTGCGCCACATGGTACTGGCAGCCGCCCAGCGAGCGTTCCATCCAGGTGTCGACGATGTCAAACGTGAGCGGTGCATGCACGCCGATCGACGGGTGCAGGGCCGATGGCGGGTTCCAGGCCTTGTAGCGCACACCGGCCACATATTCGCCGACGCGGCCGGTGCTTTGCAGCGGCAATGCACGGCCGTTGACGGTGACGACATAGCGGTTGTCGTTCAGGCCCGTCACATGCACTTCGACGCGCTCGAGCGATGAATCCACGTAACGCACCGTGCCACCGGCCGAGCCTTCCTCGCCCATCACATGCCAGGGCTCCAGCGCGCTGCGCAGCGTCAGCTCAATGCTGTTGGCCTTGACCTGTCCGATCAACGGGAAGCGGAACTCGAAGTGAGGTTCGAACCAGGCCATGTCGAAGCCGTAGCCGGCTTCGCGCAACTCGGTTAGCACGTCTTCAAAATCCATGCGGATAAAGCCCGGCAGCAGGAAGCGGTCGTGCAGTTCGGTGCCCCAGCGCGTGACACGGCCGTGGTAGGGCTTGTTCCAGAAGCGCGATACCAGCGCGCGCAGCAGCAATTGCTGGGCAATGCTCATGCGCGCATGCGGCGGCATTTCAAACGCGCGCAGCTCCAGCAGGCCCAGGCGCCCGGTGGCGGAGTCGGGCGAATACATCTTGTCGATGCAGAACTCGCTACGGTGCGTGTTGCCGGTGACGTCGACCAGGATGTTGCGCAGTGTGCGGTCAACCAGCCAGGGCGGCATGTCGGCACCGTATTTTTTGCGGTTGTTCTCGATCTCGCGCAGGGCGATTTCCAGTTCGTACAGCTGGTCGTTGCGGGCCTCGTCCACACGCGGCGCCTGGCTGGTCGGGCCGATGAACATGCCCGAGAACAGATAGCTCAGCGACGGGTGGTTGTGCCAGTAGGCGATCAGGCTGCCCAGCACCTCGGGCTTGCGCAGGAAGGGGCTGTCGGCCGGCGTGGCGCCACCCAGCACAAAGTGGTTGCCGCCGCCGGTGCCGGTGTGGCGGCCGTCGGTCATGAATTTCTCGGCCGACAGGCGCGTTTCATGCGCAATCTTGTAGAGGAACTCGGTGTGTTCCACCAGCTCGCCCCAGTTGTAGGCCGGGTGGATGTTGACTTCAATGACGCCCGGGTCAGGCGTGACCTGCAGCATCTTCAGGCGCGGGTCGCGCGGTGGCGGGTAGCCTTCGAGCACGATGCTCACGCCCAGCGATTGCGACGTTGCTTCCACCGCGGCCAACAGGTCGAGGTAGTCTTCGAGCCTTTCCATGGGCGGCATGAAGACGTAGATCGCACCCACTTCGCCGCGGCCGGATTTGTTGGCCTTGCTGTCCGGGTCGGCCTTCGGTTTGTCTTTCGGGCCATTGGCGCGGGATGGGTCTCGTACTTCCACGCAGAGCGCGGTGCGCGTGAGCCAGGCGGCCGATTCAAAGGGCTTGGGCGCGCGATCGTCGGCAGGCGTTGTTGCCTCAGCGGCCGGCTTGCCATTCAACCCGTCCGTACCGTTCGTTCCGTTGTTTCCCAGCGGACGGAACTGCAGAATGCGGCTGGCTTGCGACAGCGCGGTGTTGCCCGTCATATAGCGCGCCATGTACTGCGCGAGCGAACTGGCGCTGCCGCCCGCGGATGCGGCCGCCGGTGTGGCGCCGCGGGCTGCGCTGAAGCTGCCGTTGTAGCGCGCCGCCAGTGCGGAAGCCGCCGGCAGGTCCTGTCGTGGGGCAAACGGATCGGACTCGATCATGTAAGGGTAGTCGGTCTTGGACACCCAGGGCACCGAATCCAGCGGCAGGCGATAGCCCATGGGCGAGTCGCCCGGCATCAGGTACATGCGTTCTTCGCGGAAGAACCAGGGACCGGTGGTCCATTTGGGCCCACTCAGCGCGGGCGAGGCGCCTGCGTTTCGTTGCTTGAGTTGCTCCTTGGTTTGCAGCGGCAGCACATAGCCCACCACCGAATCCAGGCCCTGCATGAAGACGCGGCGCAGGCGTTCGCGTTCCATGGCGTCGTCCAGCTTCGAATCAAACGGGTCGACGTTGACCGGCAGCCGGCGTTCGCGCCAGAGGTAGTACCAGGTATCTTCATAGCCTGGCGTGATGTAGGTGGTGGCCAGGCCCAGCTTGCCCGCCAGTGTCTGCACAAAACGCTGCGCGTCGGCGCTGGTGTAGTTGCAGGGCTGGCGTTCGTCGGCAAACAGGTCCGGGTTTTGCCAGATCGGCTGGCCGTCCTTGCGCCAGAAGATGCTCAGCGCCCAGCGCGGCAGTTGCTCGCCGGGGTACCACTTGCCCTGGCCGAAATGCAGGAAACCGCCTTCGCCATATTCGGCGCGCAATTTCTGCACGAGCTCGGTCGCGTAGCCGCGCTTGGTCGGGCCCAGCGCGTCGATGTTCCATTCGGCCGCGTCGMGGTCGGTGGTGGCCACAAAGGTCGGCTCGCCGCCCATGGTCAGGCGCACGTCGCCGGCCGCCAGGTCTTGATCGACCTTTTCGCCGAGCGCCAGCACCGCTTGCCATTGCTCCTCGGTGTAGGGCTTGGTCACGCGTGGTGACTCGTAAATGCGCTGCACCGCCATGTGGTGCTCGAACTCGACTTCGGATTTGTCGACGCCGCCTTCGACCGGCGCTGCGCTCGACGGCTCGGGCGTGCACGCCAGCGGAATGTGGCCTTCGCCGGCCATCAGTCCCGAGGTCGGGTCCAGGCCGACCCAGCCGGCACCGGGCAAAAACACCTCGCACCAGGCGTGCAGGTCGGTGAAATCAGCTTCCGCACCGCTGGGGCCGTCGATGGATTTGACGTCAGCTTTCAGCTGGATCAAATAGCCCGAGACAAAGCGCGCGGCCAGGCCCATGTGCCGCAGCAGCTGCACCAGCAGCCAGCCGGTGTCGCGGCAGGAGCCGCAGGCCAGGCGCAGGGTTTCTTCAGGCGTCTGCACGCCGGGCTCCATGCGGATGGAGTATTTGATGTCCGACTGCAGGCCCTGGTTCAGGCCCACCAGGAAGTCTATGGTGCGTTTGGGCGTGCGGTCGATTTTTTCGAGGTAGCGCTTGAGCAGCGGTGTGGCCGGCTGGGTGGCCAGGTAGGGCGCCAGTTCGCGGGCCTGCAGCGCGTTGTAGGTAAACGGGAATTCCTCGGCAGCGGGTTCCAGGAAGAAGTCAAACGGGTTGAACACCGCCATTTCCACCACCAGGTCCACCGTGACCTTGAACTCGCGCGTCGGCTCGGGAAACACCAGCCGGGCCTGGTAATTGGCAAACGGGTCCTGCTGYCAGTTGATGAAGTGGCCGGCGGGCTCAACCCTGAGGGAATACGACAGTACCTGTGTGCGGCTGTGCGGCGCAGGCCGCAGGCGGACGACCTGGGGGCCGAGTTTGACCAGGCGGTCGTATTTGTAATGCGTGATGTGGCTCAGGGCGACGTGGATGGACAAGGCAACCTCGCTTTTAAAGGACCGGGCGTGCAATCACGCCCTCAGGAAAATACGTTCAACAGACCGCCACATCTTGCGGTCTCAGGAACACCGTGTAAACAGCTTACCCGGATTTGGTGGCATTTCTGAAAGCAAGAGCTGCGCCACGTGGTCTCTTGAGTGTGAACCGGCTGTTTGGCGCTGTTTGTTGTTTACCTGCCGCGCTTTCCCGTTAAGCTCAAAGCGGTCAGTGCATAAAAACAGTTCAAAGGGGAGGCGGGGTTTGAATCGACCTGTATCGGCCGGAGCACGGCTGTATGCGGCAAGCCCGGGGCCGGTGTTTGCCGGTTTTATTGCGGGTGTTGCCTTGCAGTTGCAGCAGTCCGCCTTGTGGCCGCAACCGGTATATGCCGCCATGGCACTGCTGGCCTGCACCCTGGCTGGCCTGTACCTGCGCTTTGGCAGGCTGCGCCTTCCTTCGTGGGGCAGGGTGGTTTCGGCCTTTGCCCTCGCTGCCTTGCTCGGTGTGGGCCTCACGGGCTGGCGTGCCGGCGTTTTCCTGACTGCGGCGCTCGATCCGGCGCTGGAGGGCCGCGATATCGAGGTCACGGGTCAGGTGCTGGCGATGCCGCAACCCGGAGAAGACGGCGTGCGCTTTCGCCTGGCCGTGGAATCTGCCCGCCTCAATGGTGGCAAAGTCACCTTGCCGCCGCACGTCATGCTGGGCTGGTATTCGGGCTTTGCCGGGCGCGAGCCCGCCGTGCCGGCCCAAGACGCCGACCCATTCGAGATAGCGCTGGCCCTGCAGCGTCAGCCGCAAGTCCTGCGCGCCGGCGAACGCTGGCAGATGACGGTGCGGCTCAAGGCGCCGCACGGCAACAGCAATCCTTTTGGTTTTGACTACGAACTCTGGCTGTGGGAGCAGGGCATCCAGGCCACCGGCTATGTACGTGCCGGCCCGCGCGACACACCGCCGGCGAAACTTTCCAGCAGCTGGCAACACCCCATAGAGCAGGCCCGGCAAGTCGTGCGTGAAGCGATCTTTCAGCGCATCGAAAACCGGCARCTGGCCGGTGTCATTGCCGCGCTGGTGGTCGGCGACCAGGCCGCCATCGAACGCGCCGACTGGGATGTGTTTCGTGCCACGGGCGTAGCTCACTTGATGAGTATTTCAGGCCTTCATATAACGATGTTTGCCTGGGCTGCCTCACTGCTGATCGGCGCGCTGTGGCGGCGATCAGCGCGTTTCACGCCGCGGCTGTGTCTCGCATTGCCGGCGGCCGCTGCGGGTGCCTTGGGCGGCTTGCTGCTGGCCACCCTGTATGCGCTGTTTTCCGGCTGGGGCGTGCCCGCGCAGCGAACCATCTGGATGCTGGCCACGGTAATCCTGCTTCGGCAAGGCGGCAGGCAGTGGCCCTGGCTACAGACCTGGTTGCTGGCCATGGCCGTGGTGGTGGCGCTGGACCCATGGGCGTTGATGCAGGCGGGGTTCTGGTTGTCTTTTGTTGCGGTGGGCGTCTTGTTTGCTACAGATTCAGGAGCTGCTCGCGCTCATGGGGAAAGGGCTGCAGCCCAATTCGACTCAAAAAACCTGCCTGAAAACGGGCACTGGTGGCAACGCCGACCCAGGTGGCTGGACGGCGTTGTCCGCGCCATGCGGGAGCAATGGGTCGTCACGCTGGCGCTCACGCCCCTGTCGCTGCTGCTGTTCAACCAGGTCTCGCTGGTCGGCCTGCTGGCCAATGCCGTGGCCATTCCGGTGGTGACGCTGCTCATCACGCCGCTGGCTTTGCTGGGTGTGGCGTGGGCGCCGGTGTGGTCGCTGGCGGCATGGTCGGTCGGCGGGCTGGCGATATTTTTGCAATGGCTGGCGAGCTGGCCGCTGGCCTCGGTCAGCGTGGCGGYGGCGCCGCTGTGGTGTGCTGTCGCCGGCGTGGCGGGCGGCGGCCTGCTGGCTACACGTCTGCCGTTTCATTTTCGAGCGCTGGGCCTTCCCCTGTTGCTGCCGGTGCTGTTGTGGCAACCGGCCCGCGTGGCGCAGGGGCAGTTCGAGCTACTGGCCGCGGACATCGGGCAGGGCAATTCCGTGCTGGTGCGCACGGCAAGCCACACGCTGCTGTATGACGCCGGCCCGCGCTTTTCGCGCGAAAGCGATGCCGGGCACCGGGTGCTGGTGCCGCTGCTGCGCGCGCTGGGCGAACGGCTGGACATGCTCATGATCAGCCACCGCGATATCGACCACATCGGCGGGGCCCAGGCCGTCCTGGCCATGCAGCCTGAAGCCAGCCTGGTGAGTTCGATTGAAGACGCGCATCCGCTGCAAACGCTGCGCAAAGCCAGCCGCTGCGTGGCCGGCCAGCGCTGGGAATGGGACGGTGTGGCATTTGAGGTGCTGCACCCCGTGGCCGCCGACTACGACGCTGCCAGCAAGTCAAACGCCATGAGCTGCGTGTTGCGCATATCCAGCAGCGCCCCTGGCGGCAGCCGCGCAGCCCTGCTGGTCGGCGACATCGAATCGCCGCAGGAACTCCGGCTGGCGACCAGCGTTCCGGCCAGCCTCCAGGCCGACTTTCTGCTGGTACCGCACCATGGCAGCAAAACATCGTCCAGCGCGGTGTTTCTTGATGCCGTCAGGCCGCAGTGGGCGGTGGTGCAGTCGGGTTACCGAAACCGTTTTGGCCACCCGGTGGAGTCCGTGGTGGCGCGTTATGAGGAGCGCGGCGTACGCCTGGTGAAGTCGCCGCAGTGCGGGGCTGCTACCTGGCAAAGCCTTCGCCCCGGCGAGATTTTGTGCCAGCGGGAGCAGGGCAAACGCTACTGGCATCATGAGCCCGGGCGTTAAAAATTCGGGTGGACGCACCGCCTTGGCGCATAACTTGCTAAGCTACGTTAAAACAATTGCCATGCGCATAACTTGCTGGAGATCAAGCCAATGAGCCGACCGATGTTTGACGAAATGAACGCCACGGAGTCCAGCGTCCGTGAGCATTACCAGGGTTACCAGCGGTGGCTGGCCCGGCAGCCTGCCGACGTGATGCAGGCCCGCCGAGCCGAAGCTGAAATGATTTTCCGCCGGGTCGGCATCACTTTTGCGGTTTATGGTGCCAAGGACGAAGACGGCGCCGGCACCGAACGCCTGATTCCCTTTGACCTGATTCCCCGCATCATTCCCGCCCACGAATGGGCCAGCATGGAAAAAGGCCTGGTACAGCGCGTCACCGCGCTCAACCGCTTCATCCACGACGTGTACCACGGCCAGGAAATCATCAAGGCCGGCGTGGTGCCGTCCGAGCAGATCTTCCAGAATGCGCAGTTCCGACCCGAGATGATGGGCGTTGATGTGCCTGGCAATATCTATTCGCACATCAGCGGCATCGACATCGTCCGTGCACCCGACGCGCAGGGCAACGGCGAATACTACGTGCTCGAAGACAACCTGCGCGTGCCCAGCGGCGTGAGCTACATGCTGGAAGACCGCAAGATGATGATGCGGCTGTTTCCTGAACTCTTCAGCGAAAACCGCGTTGCACCCGTTGCCCATTACCCCGATCTGTTGCTTGAAACCCTGCGCGGCATGGCGCCGCCGGCCACGGCCGAGCCCACGGTGGTTGTGCTGACGCCCGGCATGTACAACTCGGCCTACTTCGAGCACGCCTTCCTTGCGCAGCAGATGGGCGTCGAGCTGGTTGAAGGGCAGGACCTGTTCGTCAAGGACAACTTTGTCTACATGCGCACCACGCGCGGCCCCAAGCGCGTCGACGTGATCTACCGGCGCGTGGACGATGACTTCCTGGACCCGCTGGCCTTCCGCCCCAATTCCACCCTGGGCTGCGCGGGTCTCCTCAATGTGTACCGCAGCGGCAATGTCTCGCTGTGCAACGCCATCGGCRCCGGCGTGGCAGACGACAAGTCCATCTACCCCTACGTGCCCAAGATGATTGAGTTCTACCTCGGCGAGAAGCCCATCCTCAAGAACGTGCCGACCTACATGTGCCGCAATAACGAGGATTTGCAGTACACCCTGGCCAACCTGAAAGACCTGGTTGTCAAGGAAGTGCACGGCGCCGGCGGCTACGGCATGCTGGTGGGGCCGGCCGCCACCAAGGCCGAGATTGAAGAGTTCCGCGCGGCCTTGCTGGCCAATCCGTCGGGCTACATTGCGCAGCCCACGCTCAGCCTTTCAACCTGCCCCACGTATGTGGAAAGCGGAATTGCGCCGCGCCATATCGACTTGCGGCCTTTTGTGCTGAGCGGTAAAGAAGTGCAGATGGTGCCGGGC
>NZ_JBFUGX010000136.1:0-7985 GCF_056402675.1 Polaromonas sp. P3_C2
GTGCAGAAGCTCACGACGGTCTTGCCCGCAAGCTCCTGCCGGTTTGCCACCAGGGCCTGGGGAAATTCCGTGAACTTGCTGATGCGCCAGTCAATGGCGTTTTTGAAGGTGCCGACATCGGCCTCAAAGTCATTGCGGGTGTCCAGCGTCACCACCGGTCGGCCCGTGTCGTCGCAGCCTGTGTCAAGCCAGCGTTTGAGCGTGGCGGCATCCACGGCCGGCGCGCGCCCGGCGGCTGGCTGGATGGCGGGGTGGTTCATGCGGATGATTTCCGGCTTGACCTTGACCAGCAGCTTGCGAAACGGCTGGGCACTTGACCAGCTTTCCTTGGCTTGCAGGTCGCTGAAGCGGGCATCCTGTTTCAGCCATGCCAAAAAATCATGAATATCTGCCGCCGTGCCCGCCAGGAAGAGGTTGATTCCTTCTTCTGCCAGCAGTACCGTGCCTTTGATCGCGCGTTGTTGGAGCGCCTGTTCGATGCTGCCCTGCAGCATCGCAGGGTGCGCCAGCGTGACGAATTTATAGGCCGCAATGTTCAGGATTTGCATGATCCGGTTGATTGTAGGCAGGCATGCAGGGCCTTGCACTGCGTCACGGCGCCTCAGCGGACAGCCTCGGCCCTAAAATGACCTTTATGTTTGTTCATTTGCGCCTTCACACCGAATTTTCAGTCGTCGACGGCACCAACCGCATCGATGAAGTCGTGGCCGCTGCGGCTGCTGACCACCAGCCGGCCCTGGCCATCACGGACCTCAGCAATCTGTTCGGAACCGTCAAGTTTTACAAGGAAACCCGGGGTGCTGGTGTCAAACCCCTGATTGGTGCCGATGTATGGGTGCAGGTGCCGGGCAAGGACGCCGGGGCGCCGGCCGCGCGCCTCCTGCTGCTGGTGCAAAACCGCCAGGGCTACCTGAACCTGTCCGAGATCCTGACGCGGGCCTGGACCAAAAACGTGGTGCGCGACCAGGCGGTGGTGAAGCTTGAGTGGCTGCAGGAACTCAATGAAGGCCTGATTGCGCTGTCGGGCGCGCAGGGCGGCGCTGTGGGCCAGGCGCTGCTGCAGGGCGACAGCGCGCGCGCCGTGGAATGTGCGCTGTACTTTGCGGGCCTCTTCCCGCACCGTTTTTACCTCGAACTGCAACGCGCCCAGCGTCCCGATGACGAACGTCATGTGGCGGCCGCCGTCCAGCTGGCGGCACGGCTCAAGCTGCCGGTGGTGGCGACCCATCCGGTGCAGTTCCTGACCTACGACGATTACGAGGCGCATGAGGCCCGTGTGTGTATTTCGGAAGGCGAAATCCTGGGCAATACGCGCCGCGTGCGCAAGTTCACGCGGGAGCAGTACTTCAAGTCGACCGCGCAGATGGCGGCGCTTTTTGCCGATGTGCCCACCGCGCTGGCCAACACTGTGGAAATTGCCCGGCGCTGCAACCTCACGCTGGAGCTGGGAAAACCCATGCTGCCCGACTATCCCACGCCGGAAGTCAATGGCGTGCGCATGCCGATCWACGAATACTTCCGCCACGCGTCGTTTGAAGGGCTGGAGGAACGCCTGGCTCACCTGTACCGCGACGTGGCCGTGCGCGAGCAGAAGCGGCCATCCTATGTGGAGCGCCTGGAGTTCGAGATCAACACCATCCTCAAGATGGGTTTCCCAGGCTACTTCCTGATTGTGGGTGATTTCATCAACTGGGCCAAGAACAACGGCTGCCCGGTGGGCCCGGGCCGAGGCTCCGGCGCCGGTTCGCTGGTGGCGTATTCGCTCAAGATCACCGACCTGGACCCGCTGCAGTACAACCTGCTGTTCGAGCGATTCCTGAACCCGGAACGGGTTTCCATGCCCGACTTCGACATCGATTTTTGCCAGAGCAACCGCGACCGCGTGATCGATTATGTGAAAGACAAATACGGCAAGGAAGCCGTGAGCCAGATCGTGACCTTCGGCACCATGGCCGCGCGCGCCGCCATCCGCGACGTGGGCCGCGTGCTCGACTTCCCGTATGGCTTTTGCGACGGCATTTCCAAGCTGATTCCGAACAAGCCGGGCCAGCACATCACGATTGAACAGGCAAAGGAGCAGGAGCCCATCCTGGCCGAGCGCGAGCGCAAGGAAGAGGATGTACAAACCCTGCTGGCGCTCGCGCAAAAGCTCGAGGGCCTGACCCGCAATGTCGGCATGCATGCTGGGGGCGTGCTGATCGCGCCCAGCAAGCTGACCGATTTTTGCCCGCTCTATGCCCAGCCTGGCAGCGATTCCGCCGTGAGCCAGTTCGACAAGGACGACGTGGAAGCGATCGGCCTGGTCAAGTTCGACTTTTTGGGCCTGGCCACGCTGACCATCCTGGAAATCGCCCGGGRGTTCATCATCGCGCGCCACCCGGCGCAAAAGGACTTCAAGTTCGAGGACCTTCCGCTGAATGACCGGAAGGTCTACGAGCTGTTCGGCCGGGGCCAGACCGAAGCCGTGTTCCAGTTTGAAAGTATCGGCATGCAGCGCATGCTGAAAGACGCGAAGCCGGACCGCCTCGAAGACCTGATTGCGATGAACGCGCTCTACCGGCCGGGGCCGATGGAGCTGATCCCGACTTACATCGCGCGCAAGCAGGGCAAGGAAGTGCCCGAATACCCGGACCCACGCGTCAAGGCCATCCTCGAAGAAACCTACGGCATCATGGTCTACCAGGAGCAGGTGATGCAGACCGCGCAGATCCTGGGCGGCTACTCGCTGGGCGGCGCCGACTTGCTGCGCCGCGCCATGGGCAAGAAGAAAAAAGAGGAAATGGACGCCCAGCGCGAGATCTTCCGCAAGGGCGCGGGCGAGGGCGGTCTCAGCGAAGAGAAAGCCGACGAGGTTTTCGACCTGATGGAAAAATTCGCGGGCTACGGCTTCAACAAGTCGCACTCCGCCGCCTACGCGCTGCTGGCGTACCACACAGCCTGGCTGAAGGTGCACTACACCGCCGAATTCTTCGCCGCCAACATGACGGTGGAAATGGACGACACCGACAAGCTCAAGATCCTGTTCGGTGACGCGCAGAAGATGGGCATCCAGTTCGAGTCGCCCGACATCAACCGCGGCGACTACCGCTTCGAGCCGATCAGTGCCACATCGGTGCGTTACGGCCTGGGCGCCGTCAAGGGCACGGGCCAGCAGGCGATTGCCGCCATCGTGGCGGCGCGCAAGGAAGGCGGCCCCTTTACCTCGCTCTACGACTTTTGCGTGCGCGTGGACCGCAGCCGGCTCAACAAGCGAACGGTGGAAGCCCTCATCAAGGGCGGAGCTTTTGACAACCTGCAACTCAACCGTGCGTCGCTGCTGGCGTCGGTGGACCGCGCCTTTGAATTCGCCGCCGCGACCGAAGCCAACGCCAACCAGGGCGGGCTGTTCGACATGTCCGACTCGCACGCGGCCAGCACCCAGGAGCCGGCGCTGGTCGAGGCCATGCCTTTCGGTGTGAAGGCGCGGCTGGTACTGGAAAAAACGGCGATCGGGTTTTACCTCTCAGGGCACCTGTTTGACGAGGTCGAAACCGAAGTGCGCCAGTTCGCCAAACGCAAGATCGAGGACCTGATCGATTCGCGCGAACCTCAGCTTCTGGCTGCCATTCTGAGCGACCTGCGCGTTATCAACGGCAACCGCGGCAAGCTGATCATTTTCAAGCTCGACGACAAGACCGACGTGCTTGAAGCCTCGGTGGACGAAACGACCTTCAACGCCAACCGCAACCTGCTCAAGGACGACGAACTGGTGATCGTGCAGGGCACGCTGCAGGGCGCGTCGGAGCGCTTCGGCCGCCGCTTCAAGGTCACGCAGGTCTGGGACCTGGAAACTGCCCGCTGCAAATTTGGCAAGTACCTGCGAGTGGCGGTCAATGGCACCACGCCGGATATTTCACGGCTGGTCAGGGACTTCCCGCCGCGCCGCGAGATGTCAGACCAGGGAGAGCTAAGCCGCGGCTTGCCGGTGCGCTTGAGCCTCAGGCGCCAAGGCGAGGCGGGCGGCGTGGCAGCGGAGCTTCATCTGGGGGAGGCAGCCAAATTCTTCCCGACCGATGCCGCACTGGCCAGCTGGATGGCGCAGGCCGACAAGGGGCTGGTGCAGATTGTTTATGAGTGAAACAGGCCTCTAGGCCAATAGAGACGAGCGCAAGCAGCTATAAAAAAGGTAGCGCTTGGCTTAGTCCTTGGGTCCGAATTCAACGGGAAAGTCTGTAATCACCTTGCCGTTTTCGTCTGGAGGAATGCGTTCTGCCTTCTCTACAGCCCGGAGAACGGCCTCGTCCCAAGCTTGCACTCCACTGGATTTGCTCAGCTTTGAACTCATGATAAGTCCTGTGGAAGAGACTTTCACCTGGACGATAGCTTTCGGGTTTCCCTGAATACTTTCAGGATTTGCAAAGGTGATGTTGCGCTTGAACAAAGCGGCCAATCGTCCTTTGTAATTTGCCGATGGACCGCTGGCCTTTTGAGCCGTACCAGTGGCCTCGGCGCCGCCGGTGGCGCCGGCCTGGCCCATCATCCGTTTGAGGTTTTCGTCACGCAGCTTTTTCGCCGCAGCGTCAGCCAGCTTTTGCTTCTCGTCGTCTTTCGCGTCCTGCTTCTTCGCTTCGGCCTTTTTGGCGTCTTCGGCGGCTTTGCGCTTGGCCTGCTCTTCTTTGGCCTTCAGTTCTTTTTCTTTCTTTGCCAACTGCTCAGCCTTGAGCTTTTCCTGTTTCAGTTTCTGCTGGTTCTCGGCTTCTTTTTGCTGCTGCAGCAGCTTGCGCTTTTTCTCCTGCTCCAGCGCGATGTCGACATTGGGCGCTGGCGGCGGTGTCTTCACTTCCGGTGTTGGGGGCGCGGGTGGAGGCGGTGGTGGGGTGGGGGCTTCCACCAGCCTGGGCGCCGCCGCCTGCGGCACGCTGGACCAGATTTCGGCATCGAACGACACGGCCTTGTCGCTGTGCTTCCAGTTGATGCCCCAGGTCAGCGCGGCCATCAGCAGGATGTGGGCAAGCAGGGCCAGCCCGAATGCGCGCAACGACCCGCTGTCGCGGGGCGGTCCGAATTCGAGGCGGTCTGCGGCGCTGGGCATGGCGGGTTGCGGGCGGCTACTTGTTGCCGGTTTGCACGGAAAGGCCTACGCGCGACACCCCGGCTTTTTGCAGATTGTCCATGACCTGGACCACGGTTTCGTACTTGATCGATTTGTCGGCGCTGATGACCACGGGCACAGCTTCGGCGCCGACGGCTTTCACGGCCGGCTCCAGCCGGGCGATGTCAGCTGCGACGTTGCGCACGTTGCTGGGCACGCTGTCGGTCTTGATCTTGATCTGCACGGTTTCATCCTTGCTGATCAGGATCTGCACCGGATTTTGCGGCTGGCTGGGCGCCTTGCCGACCTTGGGCAGCGCGATCATGCTGGGCGTGATCAGCGGCGCGGTCACCATGAAGATGATGAGCAGCACCAGCATGACGTCGATGAACGGCACCATGTTGATCTCGCTGATGGTGCGCCGGTTGCGGCCGCGGCGGGAATTGACTGCTGGCATGGCGGTCTCCTAGACGGACGGCCGCAGCGAAGGGCCGCCCCGAGCAAGGCCAGCCCCTTTGGGGGGCAGCGTATTACACGAAGTGAAAAGCGTGGGGGCCAACATTTCAGTGGCCGGAGGGTGATTGGGCGCCCAGATTGCGCTGCAGGATGTTGGAAAACTCTTCGATGAAGGTTTCGAGCCGGTTGGCAACGCGGTCGATGTCATGCGAGAAGCGGTTGTAGGCCACCACGGCCGGAATGGCGGCGAACAGGCCGATGGCGGTGGCGACCAGCGCCTCGGCAATGCCCGGTGCCACCGTGGCCAGCGTGACCTGTTCCAGGGCCGCCAGGCCGGTGAAGGCGTGCATGATGCCCCAGACCGTGCCGAACAGSCCGACGTAAGGCGAGACGGAGCCAACGGTGGCAAGGAAGGAGAGATTGGCTTCGATCGCGTCCACCTCACGCTGGTAGCTTGCGCGCATGGCGCGGCGCGCGCCGTCCAGCAGGGTACCGGCGTCGGTGATGCGGCGCTCGCGCAGCTTCTGGTATTCACGCATGCCGCTGGCAAAAATGCGTTCCATGGGGCCGGAGTGCTTGGCGTTTTGCGCAGCACCGGCGAAAAGGTCGTTGAGGCTCGTACCCGACCAGAATTCGCGGTCGAATTCATCATTGAGCTTTTGCACTTTTTTCAGGGCAATGATCTTCCTGAAGATGGCGGCCCAGCTGGCAATGGACACGCCCACCAGCAGCGCCACCACGGCCTGAACGACCCAGCTGGCATTGAGGATGAGGCTGACGATGGAGAGGTCTTGATTCATGTTGAAGCTTTGCTCAAGTTTTTAGGCTGTCAAGAATGGCAGCAGGAATCCGCCTGGGCTGCAGGCTGGCGGCGTCGACCCAGCCAATCCGTATGGTTCCTTCACAGAGCAGGACGGGTGGCAGTCCCTCTTCTTGCTCTGTTTTTAATAGCACCTGCTGCCCGATTATCATGGACGCGCGGCCTGCTTCGACCAGGCTTGCCGTAACAATGAGTTCATCGTCCAGGCGGGCAGAGCGATGGTAGCGGATGCTGGTTTCTGCCACCACAAATATGCCACCGGTACTTTCCCTCAGGCGCTGTTGTTCAACACCGAGTGATCTGAGCCATTCAGTGCGCGAACGTTCAAAAAATTTCAGGTAGTTCGCGTAAAAAACAATGCCGCCGGCGTCGGTGTCTTCCCAATACACCCTCACGGGCCAACTGAATGTGGCCCCCACGCTTTTCACTTCGTGTAATGCGCTGCCCCCCGAGGGGGCCGCTGCGCCTGCGGTCTGGCGAAGCCAGTCCCGCGGCCCCTGCTTGAAAGGACTTCCGCCTACGTTTGACTTGATCGTCCTCYGACTAGGCAAGGGCAGCCTCCAGACGGGCGATGGCTTCCTTCAATTGGTCCATGGAGTTGGCTGTGGAAAACCGTACGAACTGTTCGGGTGCCGCATGCCCGAAGTCACGGCCCGGCGTGACGGCCAGGTGGGCGCGGTTCATGAGCTCGAAGGCGAAGTCCCAGCTGCCGCTGACGCCCAGTCTGGCGGCCGCGGCGGTGCAGTCGGCGTAGGCATAAAACGCGCCGTCCGGCATCACCGGAACCGTGAGCCCCAGGCGGTTGAGCTCGGGGATGAAGTAGTCGCGGCGCGCCTTGAATTCGGCGCGGCGGCGTTCGTACTCTTGCAGGCTCTCCGGCTCGAAGCAGGCCAGGGCGGCATGCTGGGCCACGGTGCTGGCGCAGATAAAGAGGTTTTGTGCGATGCGCTCGATCACCGGCGCCAGCKCTTCGGGCACCACCAGCCAGCCCAGGCGCCAGCCGGTCATGTTGAAGTATTTGCTGAAGCTGTTGATGCTGATCACGCTGTGGCCCAGCTCGCCGGGCATGGCCAGCGCCGAATGGCCGAAGTGCTCTTCGTAGCTCAGGCCCAGGTAGATTTCATCGATCAGCGTGATGCCGCCGCGGCTGTGCACAAATTCGTGGATGCGCTGCAGCTCTTCCGGTGCAATCGAGGTGCCCGTGGGATTGGACGGGGAAGCCAGCAGCACGCCGCGTGTTTTGGAGTTCCATGCCGCTTCCACCTTTTCGCGGGTCAGCTGAAAGCGTTCTTCGGCGGTGGTGGGGACCAGCACCGCATTGCCTTCTGCCGCACTGACGAAATGCCGGTTGCAGGGGTAGCTCGGGTCGGGCATCAGGATTTCGTCCCCCGCCTCAATCAGGGCCAGGCAGGCCAGTTGCAAGGCAGCGGAGGCGCCCGCGGTGATGATGATGCGGTTGGGCGCCACCTGCGCCCCGAAGCGGGAGGAGTACCAGCCGCTGATGCGCTCACGCAGTGCCGGCAAGCCGGTGGCCTGGGTGTATTGCGTGGTGCCATGTTCAATGGCACGGGTTGCGGCCTGTTGCACCAGAGGCGGCGCCGTGAAGTCGGGCTCGCCGATGTTCAGGAAGATCATGGG
>NZ_JBFUGX010000137.1:0-7982 GCF_056402675.1 Polaromonas sp. P3_C2
GCGTATCARCCGCCACGCGTTATGGGCATCTCGATTTCGCCGGGCATCAGCAAGTGCTTGGCCAGCTCAAGCTTGGCCAGAGAAGCTCGATGCACCTCGTCCGGGCCGTCGGCCAGGCGCAGGGTGCGCTGGCTGGCGTAGGCATAGGCCAGCGGGAAGTCGTCCGACACACCGCCTCCGCCGTGGGCCTGGATGGCCCAGTCGATGATCTGGCAGGCCATGTTGGGCGCCACCACCTTGATCATGGCGATCTCGGCCTTGGCAACCTTATTCCCAACGGTGTCCATCATGTAGGCCGCCTTGAGCGTCAGCAGGCGGGCCTGCTCGATCATGCAGCGGGCTTCGGCAATGCGCTCGTGCCAGACCGACTGGCTTGCGATCGGTTTGCCGAAAGCCACGCGGGTATTGAGGCGCTTGCACATCAGCTCCAGCGCGCGCTCGGCAATGCCGATGCTGCGCATGCAGTGGTGAATGCGTCCGGGCCCGAGGCGCCCCTGGGCAATTTCGAAACCACGGCCTTCGCCCAGCATCAAATTGGCGGCGGGCACGCGCACATTCGTCAGGCGCACTTCCATGTGGCCGTGCGGGGCGTCGTCGTAGCCGAAGACCGACAGCGGGCGGATGACCTCGATGCCGGGCGTGTTGGCGGGCACCAGGATCATGGACTGCTGTTCGTGGCGGCCGGCGTCGGGGTTGGTTTTACCCATGACGATGTAGATGGCACAGCGCGGATCGCCCGCGCCGGATGACCACCACTTGAGGCCGTTGAGGACGTAGTCGTCGCCGTCGCGCTCGATGCGGCACTGGATGTTGGTGGCGTCGGACGAAGCGACTTCCGGCTCGGTCATCAGGAAGGCAGAACGGATCTCGCCCTTGAGCAGCGGATCCAGCCACTGGTCCTTGTTGGCTTCGGAGCCGTAGCGGGCGATGGTTTCCATGTTGCCGGTGTCGGGCGCCGAGCAATTGAACACCTCGGCCGCAAAGGGCACGCGGCCCATGATTTCGCACAGCGGCGCGTATTCGAGGTTGGACAGACCTTCAGGGGCGCGCGGCGAGTGCGGCAAAAACAGGTTCCACAGGCCGGCGGCACGCGCCTTGGGTTTGAGCTCCTCGACCAGCCTGGTCGGGATCCAGGCATTGCCCTTGGCGCGGTTCTCGGCGATTTCGCGGAAAAAGCGGGCCTCATTGGGGTAAACATGCTCGTCCATGAACTTGAGCAGGCGCGCCCGCAGTTCCTGTACTTTGGGGGTGTAGTTGAAGTCCATGAAATCTCCAGAAAGATGTGAGGCGATGTTGTTATGAGACAGCGGTCGTTCAGCCCTGGCTTTTCAGGGCAAAGCCCCAGGCCATCCTGGCCAGCAGCGGCGCGCCGGCGGCCGAGCTGACGGCCTGGGCGCTGGAAGCCGTGCCGGCCTCGACGCGCTTGGCAATGCCTTGCAGAATGGCCGCGATGCGAAACAGGTTGTAGGCCATGTAGAAGTTCCAGTCGACCTTGAGCGCCTCGGGTGTGGTCAGCCCGGTGCGCTCGCAGTAAAGGCGTATGTAGTCGGATTCGGTGGGAATGCCCAGGCTGACCACGTCCAGCCCGCCAATGCCGCGGAAAGCGCCCGGCGGAATGTGCCAGGCCATGCAGTGGTAGCTGAAGTCGGCCAGTGGATGGCCCAGGGTGGAGAGCTCCCAGTCAAGCACGGCCAGCACACGCGGCTCGGTGGGGTGAAAGAGCAGGTTGTCCAGCCGGAAATCACCATGCACGACGGAGACCATGCTGTCGTCGCGCGCGCTGGCCGGGATGTTGGCCGGCAGCCACTGCATCAGGCTGTTCATCTCGGCGATGGGCTGGGTGATGGATGCGGCGTACTRCTTGCTCCAGCGGCCGATCTGGCGTTCAAAGTAGTTGCCGGGCTTGCCGTAGTCGGCCAGGCCCCGCTCGGTAAACTTCACCTTGTGCAGTGCGGCGACCACGCGGTTCATCTCGTTGTAGATATCCCCGCGCTGGGCGCTGGTCATGCCGGGAAGTGACTGGTCCCATAGCACGCGGCCTTCGACGAATTCCATTACATAGAAAGCGCGGCCGATCACGGATTCGTCCTCGCAGAGGCAATACATCCTGGGTACCGGCACGTCGGTGCCGTGCAGCCCCTGCATGACCTTGAATTCGCGCTCCACCGCATGGGCCGACGGCAGCAATTTGGCCACCGGTCCCGGCTTGGCGCGCATCACATAAGAAGCGGTGGGTGTGATCAACTTGTACGTCGGGTTGGACTGGCCGCCCTTGAAGATTTCCGCGGTCAGCGGGCCCTGGAAGCCAGGCAGGTGCTTGTCGAGATAAGCGGCAAGGGCTTCGAGATCAAAAGCGTGCGCACCCGAAACAGCCCGTGTACCGACAAAGTGATCGAAATTGCTCATGYTCAAACGTGTTGTCTCTGTTTATTTGTCAATTTCAGCTTCAGAGATGCGCATCAGGGTTGTGCGGTTGCGCACCACCAGGCCTCCCGGCTCGATCCGGATGGCTTCTTCGCGCTCCATGGATTTGAGCTCCTGGTTGACGCGCTGGCGCGAGGCGCCCAGCAGTTGCGCCAATTCCTCTTGTGCCAGCTGCAGGCCGATTCGCACCTCGCCGCTGTCCGCCAGGCTGGGCACACCGTAGCTGCGCACCAGGTGCAGCAGCTGCTTGGCCAGYCGCGCCCGCAAGGGCAGGGTGTTGAGGTCTTCCACCAGACCGAAGAGCTGCCGTATGCGCCGTGCATGCAGGCGCAACAGGGCCTCGTAGAGTTCGACATGCTGGCTCAGGATCTTGCGCAGATCGGCGCGCGAGACACACAGCAAGGTGGTCTCGCCATGGGCATAGGAGTCGTGGGTACGCCGCTCTCCGTCGAAGATCGCCACATCGCCGACCCAAAGGCCGGGCTCCACATAGGTCAGCGTGACCTGCTTGCCCGAAATCGAGGTCGAGCTGACACGAATGGCCCCACGTGCGCAAGAGATCCATTCCTCGGGCACGTCGCCGCGCGCGCTGATGAGTTCGCCGTCTTTGTAGCGTTTGACGTAGGCGCATCGGAGTATGTCGTGCCTCAGGGATGGGGACAGGGATGAAAACCAGCGGCCATTGTTAATGGCCTCTCGTTCCTCTATCGTAAGAATGGGATCGTCCATGGTCTGTCTTTTGAGTGACTAACAAGACGACCATTGTCGCTTGAGGGACCCGCCCGGCGCCAGTGGGCTGTCGCATGGGTGTCGCCCGGCCGGAGGCCTGGATTGTCGGTTGGGCAGCCCGCGACTGGCTGCCTGCCGCCTAGCGGTAGTGCGGCGTGCGCTTGTTCAGGAAGGCGTCTATGCCTTCACCCGCGTTGGCGTCGTGCAGGTTGCGCACGAAGTGATCACGTTCGTGGGTGAGCTGCTCGGTCAGCGTGCTGCCGGCTGCGTCGTTGATGAGTTCCTTGATGCTGGCCAGCGCATTGGGCGCGCGCGCATTCAGGTTTTCGGCCAGTTCAAGCGCTTGGGCCAAGGCCTCACCCGGGGCCGCAACGCGGTTCACCAGGCCAAAATCGTGCAGTCGGCGCGCGCCTATGCGTTCGCCGGCCATCAGCAATTCGCTGGCCAGCGCACGCGGCAAGGCGCGCGCCAGGACCCAGCTGCCGCCACCGTCGGGTGAGAGTGCCACGGTGCTGTAAGACATCACGAACACAGCGTTATCCGCTGCAACGACGAAGTCGCAGGCCAGCGCCAGTGAAAAACCCGCGCCGGCGGCAGCACCTTCCACGGCGGCGATCACCGGCTTGGGATAAGTCCGGATCGAGTCGATCCAGTTGTGCAGGCCTTCAATGCTCTGGGCTTGCACCTCCGGCGCCTCGCGGCGRTTGGCTTCCAGTCGCTGCAGGTTGCCCCCAGCGCAAAACATGGCACCTTCGCCGGTGATCACCACGCTGCGGATGTCTGGGTTGTTTTCAGCAGCATTTAGCGCCTCAATGCCCGCAGCGTAAATATCGGGGCCGAGCGCGTTCTTGAACTCGGGGTTGCTGATCGTCAGGATAAGGGTCTGACCCTCGCTCGTACCTTTGATTGCGCCTGCCATGCTAGTTTTTCCAATGCATCGAAATAAGAAATAGGCAGGGACCAAGTCCCCGTACAGATCCCCTTGCCAGTGGGGGCCGCGGAACTGGCTTCGCCAGGCCGCAGGCGCCGCCCCCTCGAGGGGGGAAGGTGCTACACGAAGTGAGCATCCGAAGGGGGTGTTATTCCTCCTGGTGTAACAGGCTAAGGCCGATGGCGCCGCGCCGCCGCAGCCAGGGGGAAGGGCGGTAGCGTTGGTCGCCGTAAACGGTCTGCATGTTGAACAACACTTCCAGCACATTGGTGGGGCCGTAGCGGTCACCCATGGCCAGCGGGCCCAAGGGGTAACCGAGGCCCAGCGTCACAGCCGTCTCAAGGTCTTTCGGGCTGCAAATGCCTTGCTGGCAAATGTCGCTGGCGATGTTGACGATGGTGGCCACCACGCGCTGGGTGACAAAGCCGCCGCTGTCGCGGATCACGCTGACCGCTTTGCCGTCGCGGGCGAAGAGGGCATGGGCGGCGTCGCGCATGTCGGTACGGGTGGCCGGGTTGGTCGCCAGTACGCGCCGCTTGGTGGCTGCGTCGTCGATCAGCATGTCGATGCCCACGGTGCGGGCCGGGTCCAGCCGCTCCACGACGGCGACGGTGGTGATGTCAAAGCCAAGGGGCGCCACCAGCATCAGGGCCTGCGGCGATGCGGAGGCGCCGGTCTCAATTTTGGCGCCCAGGTTTTTGAGCAGTTGCAACAGCTCCGAGCGGCGCGAAGCACGCGGCGACACCCACACCGGCGGAAGTTCGGTCACACCAGGGACGGCCTGCTCGGGCKGAACTTGCATGGTGCCGTCGGTGTAGCGGTAAAAGCCTTCACCGGTCTTGCGGCCCAGCACTCCGCCGGCCAGGCGCTGCGCCGTGATCACATTGGGGCGGTAGCGGGCTTCTTGGTAGTACTGGTGGTAGATTGACTCCATCACGGGATGGGAGACGTCGAGCCCGGTCAAGTCCATCAGCTCGAAAGGACCCAGCTTGAAGCCGGCCTGGTCGCGCAGGATGCGGTCTATGGTGGCGAAGTCGGCGACGCCTTCGCTGACGATGCGCAGCGCTTCGGTGCCGTAGCCTCGGCCGGCGTGGTTGACGATGAAGCCGGGCGTGTCTTGGGCCTGCACGGGTGTGTGGCCCATTTGCCGGGCGTATTGGCTCAGGCCTTCGCACACAGCGGGACTGGTCTTCAGGCCGGCGATGACCTCCACCACTTTCATCAGTGGAACGGGATTGAAGAAATGGTAACCGGCAAGGCGTTCGGGGTGCTTCAGGTCTGCGGCGATGGCCGTTACAGAAAGCGAGGAGGTATTGCTGGCCAGAATGGTGTGCACAGGTACCAGTGTCTCGAGTTCGGCGAACAGGGCTTTCTTGACCTCCAGCCGCTCCACGATGGCTTCGATGATGAGGTCGCAGGCCGCCAGGTCGGTGAGGGTGGCGGCCAGCACAAGCCGGTCTTTGTGCCCGGCTGCCGCGGCTGCGTCGATGCGGCCTTTTTCAACGAGCTTGTCCCATTGGGCACAGATGGCTTCGCGCGCTTTTTCCGCGGCGCCTGCCTGCGCGTCCATCAGCCTGACGGTGCTGCCGGCCTGCACGGCGATCTGCGCAATGCCGCGCCCCATGGCGCCGGTGCCAACTATTCCCACATTCGTGTAATTTACTTCCATGCCTGAATTATGGCTGACCGTATTTGGCAGGGTACCGTGTCAAAATTGCCCACCCCATGAAACTTGCCAAGAAGCCTGTCAAATATCTCCTTGGCGTTCTGCTGATGGGCGTTGCCGTCCACAGCGTGGCCTTGTCGCTGGGGCGCATGCGCGGCGCCACCCTTGTCGGACGCCCCCTTGATGTCACCCTGTCGGCGCACCTGGACGGCACGGAAGGGTTGTCTGCAGTCTGTGTGGCGGCAGATGTGTTTTTTGGCGACAGCCAGGTTGCCCAGGACAAGGTACGTGTCATCACGTCGCAAGGCGCTTCCGGTGAAGCGCTGATCCGCATCCGCACAAGCTCCGGCGTCGATGAGCCGGTCGTGACACTCTATGTGCGTGAAGGATGCCTGCAGAAAAACACGCGCAAGTATGTGCTGCTGGCGGAAGTGGCCGGAGAAAACACCAGCCCGGTTCCCGTTGTCGGCGGAGAAGCCGTTGCGACTGCGCCTCTGGTGGCGCAGATGCCTGGAGTTGCTGGCGCCGGCGGTAACGCCGCAAAGGCACAGGCAGGCTCCGCGCCCTCCAGCCCGGGAAAAGCCCCAAGAGCGAGGTCCGGAAAAGTCCCGCCTGTCGGAGGCAGTGAATTGCGATCGGCTACCTCAGTTGGGTTGCTGCAGGCAACGCCTGCTGTTCGCGGGGCTGGCAAGTCCGCATCCGGGCCAGCGGGCAAGCTCCGTTCTCGCCTGAAACTTGACCCCATTGACCTGGCGGCCGAGCGCGACCCTGTGCTCCGGTCTTCGCCGGAGCTGCTGACGGAGCCCTCAACAGACGCCCAGCAGCGCGCTGCCGCCGCCGCACTGTGGCAGGCGCTTAATGCACAGCCGCAAGACATGGTGCGCGACAGCCAGCGCCTGAAATCCCTGGAAGCCGATGTTGCCGGCATGCTCGCGCGAAGCCAGAAAACCGAAAAAGCCGTGATGGAAATGCGCGGCCAGCTTGAGCAGGCGCGCGGTGAACGCTATAACAACTGGCTCGTATACGCCCTTTACGCCTTGCTGGCCGCCTCCCTTCTTGCGATCCTGGCACTATGGATACGTAGCCGACAGCAAAGCCGTGTCAGCCGGGGATCCTGGTGGGGCAAAGGGTTTGCCGAAGACAGCGCGCCTTATGTGACTGAAGGTACGGGTAACACCGGGAAAGCCTTCTTGCGCAGGGCCTCAGAAGCTGAATCGGTGAGCGCCGGGCCTTTGCCCGATTCGCTGGTTGATTTCGATCCCAGCGAACCATTTTTCGAGGCGCCGAAAAATACGCCGGCTTCAAGCGCCGTGGCGCGCCCAAGGGTTGCCGAATCCAGATTCCCCTCGGAATTTCTGCCTAGCCTGAGCGGTATCAGCAGCATGCCGCGGATTGTGAATGCCGAAGAGCTGTTTGATGTGCAGCAACAGGCCGATTTCTTCCTGTCGCTCGGCCGGCCCGACAAGGCGGTAGATGTTCTGCGTCACCACATCATGGACAACGTGGAAACAAGCGCGCTCGTCTATCTCGACCTGTTTGACCTCTATCACAGCTTGGGCCGCCGCGAGGATTACGACGCGTTGCGCACAGACTTCAACAAGATGTTCAATGCCAAGGTGCCGGCATTCGACGAATACGCGGCGGATACGCACGATCTGGAGTATTACACGGAGGCCCTCTCGCGGATTGAGGCCCTCTGGCCAACTCCCAAGGTGCTCGACGTACTTGAAGAGTCCATATTCCGCAAACCGGATTCGCGGGGAGAGGTCTTCAGCCTGGCCGCCTACCGCGAGCTGTTGCTCCTCCACTCTATCGCAAAAAGGATTGTTAGCCGGCCGCCCGGCAACGCCGAAGCACCGGTCAGGTTGTCGGACGCACCTTCGGTTCCGACCATGCCGGACACGCTCCCTGGCGTTGCAGGTTTTGGGCCTACCAGCATCCAGCCACTGTCAGCCCGGTTCCAGATCGTGGCGCCCTTGCCATCTCCTGCCGTGGCAGGTGCAACCGACCCGACACAGCCTCCCGCTTCCCCCCGGCTTGGTCTTGATATTGATTTGAGTKCAGGCGAGGGGGCGGACCTGGCCCCGTTTCCATCAATCGATGCAGGTGCGCAGCCGCCGCAATCCGCTGCCAACAATCTCATCGAGTTTGACCTCGACTTTCCGGATTCTTCGGGGCCGACGCAGAAAACTTGAGCGAAGTTTGAGCCTGGCTCGCCGGGAATCCCGGGTT
>NZ_JBFUGX010000138.1:0-7930 GCF_056402675.1 Polaromonas sp. P3_C2
GGTCAAGGTCGATGCCGCGCCCGGCGGCATCAACATCACCTTCAAGAAAGACCCGCCCATCGATTCGATGGCCATCATGCATCTCATCCAGAAGAACCGGCACATCAAATTGGCCGGCAACGACAAGCTGCGCATCGAGCGCGAGCTGCCCGAACCCAAAGACCGCGCGCAAATGGTGCGCGACATCCTGCGCTCTCTCGGCCAACCCAAAACCCCCTCCACCACAGAAGCAACGCCCGCATGACCCCCGCTGAAATCTCCCCCGGCCTCGTCGTCAACGTCTCTACGCCAGACCTCAAGCTCAGCAATTTCAGGCTGATCGCCTTTGACATGGATTCCACGCTCATCAACATCGAGTGTGTGGACGAAATCGCCGACGCTGCCGGCCGCAAGGCCGAAGTGGCCGCCATCACCGAAGCCGCCATGCGCGGTGAGATCACCGACTACAAAGAGAGCCTGCGCCAGCGCGTAGCCTTGCTCAAGGGCGTGAGCGTGGCCAGCATGGAACAGGTCTACCACGAGCGTCTCAAGCTCAACCCCGGCGCGACCGAGCTGGTGCATGCCTGCAAAGAAGCCGGCATGAAGGTGCTGCTGGTCAGCGGCGGCTTTACCTTCTTTACCGACCGCGTGCGTGACGAGCTGGGCATCGACTACACGCGCTCCAACGTGCTCGAAATCAAAGACGGCTTTCTCACCGGCAAGATGGTCGACCAGCCCTGGGGCGACATCTGTGACGGCGAAGAGAAGCGAAAGATGCTGCTGGAAACCTGCGCCAACCTGGGCATCAACCCGCTGCAGGCGATTGCCATGGGCGACGGTGCCAACGACCTGCCCATGATGGGCGTAGCCGGCCTCTCGGTGGCCTATCACGCCAAGCCGCGCGTACGCGAGCAGGCCATGGTCGCCATCAACGAAGGCGGCCTGGACCGCCTGCTGGAGCTTTTCAGCTGAGGCCGCCACACCTCGGCCGACGCATCAATCCTTCCCCAATAAATCAACGATCCCACAGCCATAACGCCTTATAAGCAGACACCTGAACCAAAGACAAACGACATCCATGGGTTTTTTCAAACGATTCGAAAGCCAGCTTCCCGCCTACCCTGACGCCGACCCCTCCTTGCCGCCCAAGGGTTTCATGGCCTTTCTGTGGGCCTGCACCGAAGGCGCGCGCGGCTACATCCTGCAGCTGGCGCTGCTCTCGGCGGTGATGGCGATTTTTGAGRCCTTGCTGTTCGCCATGCTGGGCCGCATCGTCGACTGGCTCGGCGCGACGGCGCCCGCCAACCTGTGGGTCGAGCACGGCAACGCACTGGGCTGGCTCGCCTTCATCGTGGTGGCCAGCATCGCCGCCGTGGCGCTGCAGACCACCGTGAAGCACCAGACGCTGGCCATCAACTTCCCGATGCGGCTGCGCTGGAACTTTCACCGCCTGATGCTCGGGCAAAGCATGTCCTTCTACCAGGACGAATTCGCCGGCCGGCTGACCACCAAGGTCATGCAGACCGCACTGGCGGTGCGCGACACGCTCTTCGTGCTGGCCGACGTGCTGGTGGCCATGGGTGTATACATCGCCACCATGACGGTGCTGGCCGCGGCCTTCGACACGAAGCTGGTGGCGCCCTTCCTGGTCTGGCTGGCGCTCTACATCGCCAGCCTCTATTACTTTGTGCCGCGGCTGGGCCGCATCGGCAAGCAGCAGGCCGACGCCCGCTCATTGATGACAGGCCGCATCACCGACGCCTACACCAACATCACCACCGTCAAGCTGTTTTCGCACACCCGGCGCGAAGCCGGCTTCGCGCGCGACGCCATGAGCGAGTTCATGAAGACCGGCTACACCCAGATGCGCCTGGTCAGCGCATTCGAGATCGTCAACCACACGCTCAGCATGGGACTGATCCTCGGCATGGCCGGCACCTCGCTGTGGCTGTGGCACCTGGGCCAGGTCGGCGCGGGTGCGGTGGCCGCGGCCACTGCCATGGCGCTGCGTTTGCAGGGCATGTCGCACTGGATCATGTGGGAGACCACCAGCCTCTTTGAAAGCGTGGGCACCGTGCAGGACGGCATCAACACGCTTTCGCGGCCGCACACCATCGTGGACGCGCCAGGTGCGGCCGCACTGGACGTGCCGCGCGGCGAAGTGCGCTTTGAAGCCGTGAACTTCAGCTACGGCAAGAACAAACCGGTGATCGACCAGCTGACGCTGACCGTCAGACCTGGCGAAAAGATAGGCCTGATCGGACGCTCCGGCGCGGGCAAATCGACGCTGGTCAACCTGCTGCTGCGGTTTTATGACCTCGACGGCGGGCGCATCCTGATCGACGGCCAGGACATTGCTACCGTGACGCAGGACAGCCTGCGCAGCCACATCGGCATGGTGACGCAAGATACCTCTCTGCTGCATCGTTCGGTGCGCGACAACATCACCTACAGCCGCCCCGGCGCCACCGACGACGACATGCGCCTGGCCGCACGGCGTGCCGAAGCCGACACCTTCATCGCCGACCTGACCGATCCGCACGCCCGCCACGGCTACGACGCCCATGTGGGCGAACGCGGTGTGAAGCTCTCGGGCGGGCAGCGCCAGCGCATCGCAATTGCGCGCGTGATGCTCAAGGACGCGCCCATCCTGCTGCTGGACGAAGCCACCAGCGCACTCGACTCCGAAGTCGAAGTCGCCATCCAGAGCAGCCTGAACACTTTGATGCAGGGCAAGACGGTGATCGCCATCGCCCATCGCCTCTCGACCATCGCCGCGATGGACAGGCTGATCGTGCTCGACCAGGGGCGCATCGTCGAAGAAGGCGACCACCGCAGCCTGCTGGCCAATGGCGGCCTGTATGCACGGCTCTGGGCGCACCAGAGCGGCGGTTTTCTGAGCGACAACCTGGAAGAAGAAGAGCTGGCGGCTTGACGCTGCTGGCCGCACCGGGTGCCCGCGCCTTAGTACTCATCTGGGGCGAGTACTCGTTTGCTATTGTTTTAATAGCTGCTCGCGCATGCACTGAAAGGGCTAGAGCCCGATTTTTCTTACGAAAAAGCCTCAAAATACCTGAACCCGGAGCCTGCTGCACTCATGCCGGATTCAGGCTTTCTCGACCACCGGGCGTCCCGCCTGCACCGCAAACTGCGCCAGCGTTTGTACGCCGCTGTCGGCGCGCGTCACGTCGCTCACCACGCGCAAGGTGGTAGTGAGCTTGCGCGGGGTCAGTTCCACCACGCCGTAGCCTTTGCGTTCTGAGTCCGCAAATACAAAGTGCGGATTCTCGGCGAGGTAGTCCGGAATTTTCGCGTTGCCGGCAGAGCGGGACGTGATGCTGGTGCCGCAGAATTCCGTGCCCACGGACGGGCTGGCCGCATCCGCGTAGTCGGCCTTGACGTGGCCCACCCAGTTTTCATGCACATCGCCGCCCAGGATGACCGGGTTCGCAACGGCGTGCTTGCGCAGGGAGTCCGTGAAGCGCGTACGCGCCGCTGCATAACCGTCCCAGCCGTCGTTCCAGAAAACCTGCTCAGGCCCACGGCGAAAGTCCCGCTGACCAAAAAGCGATTGCTGGCCGACCAGATTCCAGCTGCTTTCCTTGCTGGCGGCCCGGCTCCATTCAGCGTCCAGCCAGCTTTCCTGCTGCCTCCCCAGCATGCTGCGGRCCGGATCTTTCCAGGCAGCGCAGGTGGCGGGGTTCAGTGTGCTGGAGCCGGTTTTCCCGTCACGCGTGCAGGCCTGCGCATCCTTGTATTGGCGGGCGTCCARCATGTAGAGCGAGGCCAGGCGGCCGTAGGGAACGCGCTGGTAAATGCGCATTTCTGCGCCGCTTGCCAGGCCGGCCACGGCCCGCGTCAGCGCCGAAGCGCGCACGGGCATGTGTTCATAAAAAGCCTGGTAAGCGGCGGCGCGGCGGGCGGCAAAGTCCGGCGCCGGCGGCCCGCTGTTGCCGGGTGTGGCGCCCGCGTAGTCGTTTTGCACCTCGTGGTCATCCCACGTCACCAGCCAGGGGCAGGTTGCATGCATGGCTTGCAGGTCGGCGTCGCCCTTGTGCATGGCATAGCGCTGGCGGTAGTCGTCCAGCGTGAGCACCCAGCCGCCCGTGGGCACACGCACCGGCTGGCCGGCGTTGGGGTATTCGTAGATGTAGTCGCCCAGGAAGAGCACGAGATCAAGCTCTTCAGCAAGCATATGGCGGTAGGCGCTGTAGTAGCCGTGTTCCCAGCGCTGGCAAGAGGCATAGGCCAGCCGCAGCCGCCCCACAGCGGCATCGGGCGCCGGAAAGGTGCGGGTGCGGCCGGTGGCGCTCACCGCCTCGCCCACCGCGAAGCGGTAGAAATACCAGCGATCGGCCTCCAGGCCCTGCACCTCCACATGCACCGAGTGCGCCAGACCGGGTACCGCATGGACCTGACCGGCTTGCACGATGCGCGAAAAATGATCGTCGTGCGCAATCTCCCAGCGCACGGCTACCGGCTGCAAGCGCACGGCCGCATCATTGTCCAGCAGCAGCCGCGTCCAGAGCACCACCGAGTCATGGGCGGGTGAACCGCTGGCCACGCCCAGCGTGAAAGGATTTCCGGTCAGCCGTTGCTGGGCCGATGCCCTGGGTGGCAGGTAAAAACCAGCACCCGCCGCCGCCAGCGACTGAAGCAACCGGCGCCTGTGGATTACGGGAGTCATGTGGATCACTCAGTGCCTGGCTGGCAGGCGCACGATGAAGGTGGTTCCCGAGCCCGCGCTGCTGTGCACATCGATGGTGCCGCCGTGGATGTCGACCGCGTTGCGCACAATCGCCAGGCCCAGGCCGGTGCCCTGGATGGTGCCCACGTTGCTGGCGCGGTGAAAAGATTCGAACAGGTGCGGCAACTCGTCCTCCGGAATACCGATGCCCTCGTCCGCCACCTCCATGACGGT
Organism: Polaromonas sp. P3_C2; assembly: GCF_056402675.1. Lineage (NCBI taxonomy): Bacteria > Pseudomonadati > Pseudomonadota > Betaproteobacteria > Burkholderiales > Comamonadaceae > Polaromonas > Polaromonas sp. P3_C2. The sequence continues at coordinate 4,901 of NZ_JBFUGX010000138.1, forward strand.
CGTGTCCTGATCGATGCTCACGGTGAACCGCACAAGACCGCCCAGCGGCGAGTACTTGACCGCATTGGAGAGCAGGTTGCTGAAGATGTGGCGCAGGAGCTTCTCGTCGTACAGGCCTTCTCCCGCCCCGGCGGAATAATCCAGCTGCAACTCGCACAGGCTGTCCGGTTGCTGGGTGCGCGCCTCTTCCACCAATTGATGGCACAGCCTGTGCAGGTCCAGCGGATGCGGTTCAAACTCCAGCATCTGGGCATCGGCCTTGCCCAGCAGCAGCACGCGGTCCAACATGCCCGTCATGCGTTTCACGCCGGCAGCAATGCTGTCCAGAATCTCCAGTTTTTCCGACTCAGGCAAGCGGCTGCCGTAATGCCTGAGCAATTCCTCGGCGGAAAGAATGCCAGACAGCGGCGTCCGGAACTCATGGCTGGTCATGGCCACGAAGCGGGTGCGCAGTTCATTGAGCGCCTTTTGCTGCTCAAGGGCCTCGCGTGTGTCTTCCTCTGATTTCTTGCGTTCGGTGATGTCAAGAAACGCCCAGATCACACCTGAATCAGGGTCATGGGGCTGAACACAACTGCCGGCCATCTGCACCCAGAAGAGCTGTCCGTCCCGCCTTCTGAGCTGGCGTTCATTGATATAACTGCCGGTGGCAATCAGCATCTCACGCGCTTCCTTGCCGAACTGCTCCCAGGTGGCAAGGTCGGGATGGATATAGCTGGACGACTGCCCCATCAGTTCTTCGCGCGGGCCGCCGATCATCTGGGCGAATTTCTCGTTGACCCACTCATGGCGCCGGTTCACCGACAGCACAATGCCCACCAGCGCGCTATTAAGAATGGCTTCGCGCTCCGAGGATGTCCGCAGCAGCTTGGCCTCCAGTTCCTTGCGCTGCGTGATGTTGATGATCACCCATACCGTGCCCTGCGAAAGGTCGCGTTCGGCAACGGACTTGCCCGACAGCGACACCCAGATCAAGGTGCCGTCAAACTGCCGGACCTGGATTTCGCCTTCGTAGTTTTCACCGCGGCTCACGCAGGCGGCCACTTCACCGCCCACCGTCAGGTACTGCTCACGCGACAGGTAAAACGGCTCCATTGAGGTCAATGGATTGCTGCCTGCACCGAATACCTTGAGCATGGCCTGGTTGGCCCAGCGAAAGCGGCCATCCGGTGTCAGGAAGGCAATGCCCACAATGGAATTTTCCAGGATCATTTCGCGCTCTTTCAGCAGGGTGCGAAAGTTTTCCTGGGAAACGCTCAAGGCCTCCACCATGGATTGCTCAGCCATGATGCGGGCCTGGGCCTGCTCTTTTTCCTGCCGGGTGACGTTGATGCGGTCCGCCAGCGCAAACGACAGCACCACCATTTCCAGCGCCGACCCGATCAACAGCGAATTGGCCGTGAGTACATTCGACGGCAGGACACCCGTGTTGTGCAACGCCAGCGTCACCACACCCACCAGCAGCAGGGCCCATGCCGCCAGGAAATACCGGGCCCCGGGATGCCCCATGCGCACGCTCAGCAAACCCACCGCGACCAGCGTGGTGACACTGAGAACCGCCAGCACGGTCACCATCCATGAAGACACCACATAAGGCATCGTAAAAGCGGCCAGCAGGGTCAGCAGCCAGCCACCCACCAGCGCCTTTATAAAGCGGTCCATGCGGGGCATCTTGAGTGCACTGGAAAGAAAGCTGCGTGCAAACAGAATGCCGAAAGAGGCGGTCGCCGCCATGCCCGCAGGGGGCGAAATGCTGTTCCACCAGGTAAGGCCCGGCCAGATGAATTGCGCGCCAAAACCTGTCAGCGCGGCCTGCGCGATGGCCATGCAGCCGACAAACGCCACATAGATCAGGTAGGCCCGGTCACGCACCGAAAAAAACAGCAGCAGGTTGTAGAAAAAGAGCCCGACCAGCAAACCAAAGTAGAGGCTGATCGTGGCGTACTCAGCCTGGTCGTGCCGCCACAGCGCTGCAGGCTGCCAGAGACGAACGGGCGCAGACACTGTGCCGTCCGACGTTACCCGAAGGTAGAGCGTATTGACGGCACCGGGCTTGAGACGCACCGGCATCACATGGTTGCGGTGCACCACGGCCCGATCGGCAAAAGGCAACAGGTCACCGCCCACCTGCCACACAAAGCCGCCCTTGCCGTCCGGTGAATACAGCTCCAGCCGGTCCAGCGGCGGATAGGCCAGCTCCAGCATCCAGTCTGCGGGTGTGCTGCGTTCGGTCTGCAGGTTCACGCGCAGCCAGATGGCCGAGCTGGTCAAACCAAAGTTGGTGGCCGAGCCGGTTTGCGGCACCGGCTGAAAGCGGGCCTGGGCATCCGGTTTCAAAAGGTCGGCCAGTGTCAGCTCGCCGCCGGCGTCTTCAAGGTAGGTAAACGACTGGGACAGTACATATCTGTCGTCGCCGCCGATGATGATCTCCCCTGCTCCGGTGCGCTCCTGCGCGGGCTCCTGCGGCTGCGACCAAACCAATGGCCCGGCACCCACCAGCAGCAGGGCAAGCACAACCCGAAACAGGTACCGGAAGCAAGAGGTCATGGGTTGGAGGCAAGAAGCGGGGACTTGCGCCTCTGCACCTGTCCCGGCGAGGCGGCAGAAGCCGGAACGGCGCCCGCTGCGTGCCGCTGGCCGTTGCAGACTTCATGGCTGATCGCCAGGTTTTCTGCATGGCTGTTGCCCCCTTCGCTCAGGGGCAGGATGTGCTCCAGGGTGGCGGCCTGGGGCGTAACGTGTTCGCCGCACACCCAGCACGGCACCACCCCGTGGAGCTGCCGCGCCACAGTTTTGTAGATCTTGTCCCGGGTATGCCCCAGCCTGCTCACGGCAGCGTTTTCCTCTGACCGCCGCTCGCGGGCAGCTGCCTTTGCGCAGCGCTCATTGCCGCGTCCCCTATTCGATCCTGGCCGGCCGCGCGTCGGCGGGTTGGGTGAAGGAGTCTTCCCACTGCGTCGCAAAACGGTCGTTCTTGTCGATGCGAATGCCGCCGGTGCCATCGGGGTTGAAACCGACATTGCGGGTAGC
>NZ_JBFUGX010000139.1:0-7926 GCF_056402675.1 Polaromonas sp. P3_C2
AACGAAGTGTTCGCCGGTAATATTCCCAGCCCGCACGCACATTACCTATGCTGGCGCACCGGCACCATGGACCGCTGGGAATGCGCGGCTTTTGCCGACTGGCTGCGCAAAAGCCTGGGTTAGGGCCCCAAGGCATGTTACGAGAAGGCCGCCGTTCGGCGTTGCAAAGCCTTGACGGGGCCCCTGGGCTTTGCGCCTTGCTCAAGGCCTTTGACATGCAACGCATCCTGCGTAAACAAATAGCACTAACAGGTCCTGACGCCGTCCGATAAGTGGTTTTGCGTCCGTACCGGCTCATGCCTATGATGAGCTGGTAGTGACACCGGGTGAGCGCCCGGCCGGCTGCACATAGTCAAAAAAACCAACCTGTTCAACGAGGGAAAATCTTATGAGGAAAAATCAATTGGCCGTCGGAGTGGCCGGCGTCCTGCTCTCCATGCTCGCCCTGTCGTCTGCGGTTCATGCCGAGGGTAAGGCGGCCGCGGCCAAGGCCGTCAAGCCCGGCACCTTCTGCCCCATCCAGGACGCCAAGGAGTGCCAGGCCGCCGTGACGCCCGTGCAAATCCTGTCGCGCTTCAAGGCTGGCAATATGCGTTTCGTTTCCGGCAAGCCGCGCCACCAAAACTATCTCAAGGAAATGAAGGCCACCGCGGACGGCCAGTTCCCACTGGCCAGCGTGGTGTCGTGCATTGATTCGCGCGCACCGGCCGAGATTGTGTTTGACCAGGGCATAGGTGACCTTTTCAACGCACGCGTGGCAGGCAACATCGTCAACGAAGACATCCTGGGCAGCCTGGAATTCGCGCACAAAGTCATGGGCGCCAAACTGCTGGTGGTGATGGGCCACACCAGCTGCGGTGCCATCAAGGGTGCTTGCGACGACGCCCAATTGGGCAACCTGACGGGACTCATCGGCAAGATCAAGCCGGCCGCGAACCTGGTGTCCGCCGACATCAAGGATCGCACGTCCAAGAACTATGCCTTTGTCGAGATGGTGGCGGAGAGCAATGTGCATCTCACAGTGGAAACGATTCGCGAGAAGAGCCCCATCCTGCGCGAAATGGAGCAAAAGGGAGAAATCCTGATCGTGGGGGCCATGTACGACGTGAAGACGGGCAAGGTCAAGTTTTACGACACGCCCGGCGCCAGCAAGGCTCCGGGAACGAAGTCCTGAATCTCTTCCCGTTTTGGACGGATTCTGGCGGCCGGCATTTCACACCCGGCATTAAATTTCTTCAACCCGGCCGCCGCCGCTTGCCCTACAGTCTGGTTTCAACCCCGGAGCCAGACAGCCCATGAACACCCCCGCCTCGCTCGAACAGCAAAGCCAGCTTGAACGCTCGGAGCGGCAGTCGCAGGTCGTGCGCGCGCTGCAGGCGGTGTTGCCGGCCCATGCCCTGCTGTGGAACAACGAAGACACCACACCTTACGAGTGCGACGGCCTGACCGCCTACCGCCAGCGGCCGCTGGTTGTGGCTTTGCCCGAGACCTATGACCAGGTGCAGGCCGTGCTCAAGAGCTGCCATGCGCTGGAAGTACCAGTGGTTGCGCGCGGCGCCGGCACAGGGCTTTCCGGCGGTGCCATGCCGCACAAGCTGGGCGTCACGCTATCGCTGACCAAGTTCAACAAGATTCTCAAGCTCGACGCCGCCAGCCGCACGGCCGTGGTGCAAGGCGGCGTGCGCAACCTTGCGATCTCCGAGGCGGCCGCGCCGCTGGGTCTTTATTACGCGCCCGACCCTTCCAGCCAGATCGCCTGCACCATAGGCGGCAACGTGGCCGAGAACTCGGGCGGCGTGCACTGCCTCAAGTACGGGCTGACGGTACACAACGTGCTCAAGGTCAGAGGCTTCACAATCGAAGGCGAAGAGGTCGAGTTCGGCAGCGACGCGCTGGATGCCGCTGGCTACGATCTGCTGAGCGTCATCATCGGAAGCGAAGGCATGCTGGCCGTCACGACCGAAGTGACCGTCAAGCTGGTGCCCAGGCCGATTCTTGCACGCTGCATCATGGCCAGCTTTGACGACTTGCGCAAAGCCGGCGATGCCGTTGCCGCGGTGATTGCAGCCGGCATCATTCCCGCCGGGCTGGAGATGATGGACAAGCCCATGACGGCCGCGGTGGAAGACTTTGTGCATGCGGGCTACGACCTGAGCGCGGTCGCGATTTTGCTGTGCGAAAGCGACGGCACGCCAGAGGAAGTTGAAGAAGAAATCGGCCACATGACCGACGTGCTGCGCCGCTGTGGCGCCACGGCCATTGCGGTGAGCCAGGACGAGGCTGAACGCCTGCGCTTCTGGAGTGGCCGAAAAAACGCCTTCCCCGCATCGGGACGCATCAGCCCCGACTACATGTGCATGGACTCCACCATCCCGCGCAAGCGGCTGGCCGACATCCTGCTGGCTATCGCAGAGATGGAAAAGAAATACCAGCTGCGCTGCGCCAACGTATTCCACGCGGGCGACGGCAACCTGCACCCCTTGATCCTGTTTGATGCCAACGACCCCGATCAATTGCACCGCTGCGAACTCTTCGGTGCAGACATTCTGGAAACCAGTGTCGCGATGGGCGGCACCGTGACGGGCGAACACGGCGTGGGCGTGGAAAAGCTCAACTCCATGTGCGTGCAGTTCTCCGCCGAGGAAAACGGGCAGATGTTCGGTGTCAAACGCGCGTTCGACAGCAAAGGCCTGCTCAACCCGGGCAAGGTGATCCCAACGCTGAACCGCTGCGCCGAATACGGAAAAATGCTGGTTCGGGGCGGGCAGATCAAGTATCCCGATTTACCGCGCTTTTAGGCGAAAAGAGCAACCGCTTGGCGACCTCGTAGACTGCGCGGACAACCCCACGGCCCAAAAAATGCATACGACGCTGTCCAGCAGTGTTTCCACCATGCGCCGCCAGGTCTCCCGTGGCCTGGCAGGCGCCTTGCTGGCGTTCGTTTCGCCGTGGGGCTGGTGCCTCGAGGTGGGGCAGTCACTGCCCCACCTCGAGCCCTTCGACAAGGCCATGCTGGAGGTCATGAAGAAACACGATGTCCCGGGCGCCAGCCTGGTCGTGGCCAAGGACGGCAAGCTGCTCCTTGCCAAAGGCTACGGTTATGCCGACAGGGACAAGCAGGAAGCCATGACGCCGCAAACCCTGTTCCGCATGGGAAGCATCAACAAGACCTTGACGGCGGTCATGGTGCTCAAGCTGGCAGAGGATGGAAAGCTGAAACTGGACGACCCGGTGCTGCCCTTCTTCGAGAAAGCCGGGATAGCGCCCGCCGCCCCCGCTGACCTGCGCGTCAGGGACATCAGCATCCGGCACCTGCTTCAGCATTCAGGCGGGTTCGATCGGGAGCGCTCTGGTGATCCGTTTTTTCAGCCCCGGCTCAGGGACGTTGCCCGCCGGCAAGGCGTTGCGCCCGTTACCTGCGATGCGATCATCCGGGATTCCCTGCAGGACAAGCTGGATTTCACACCCGGCGAGCGCTTCGCCTATTCCAATACCGGTTACTGCATGCTCGGAAGGGTTGTGGAAATCGTCACCGGCGAATCCTACCGCGCCTTCAGCAGCCGGGAGTTTCTGAGGCCGTCCACCGGCAAAGGCTTTCAGGCTGCAAGCAACACCGAGAGCCGGCAGGGCGAGACGAAGTACTACGCGTATCCCGGAGAACCGCTGCAGCGGGGCGCACCGGGTGTTACGAACGCGAATGTACCCAGTCCTTACGGCTCCTACTCCATCGAAAACATGGACGCACTGGGCGCCTGGATTGCAACGCCAACAGATGTGCTGAAGTTTTTCCTGGCGATCGACGGCGCACGGGGAAAACGCCTTCTGAATGAGGAGTCATTGCAAACCATGCGCAGCGAGCCGATGCTGGAAAAAGACGGCAATCCGCGCAGCTTTTATGCGGCAGGCATCCACGTCGTCAGGAGTGACAAGGGCGATAACTGGTGGCACACAGGCAGCCAGCCGGGCCTGCAGACCCTGGCACTTCGGACCCGGCAAGGCTATGCATGGGTAGTGGCCTTCAATTCCAGGCCGGACCCATCCGGGCGCCGCGCCTTCTTCAAAGACATCGACCAGGCCCTGTGGGGCGCGGCGAATGCGGTGCGGGAGTGGCCGCAAGGGGATCTTTTTGCCAGTCCTTGAACTTTCCAGGGTGGGTCTTGCCATGACCACTCCGGCAATTCCGTTCGACCCCATCGCTTCGAGAGTGCGCTCATCTCCCGTGGAAACCATGCCATGACAGCGTTGCGGGGTTTGGCCTGGTTACTCGTCTTTCAGTCCGCTGGGGAACTTCTTTCTCACGGCTTTTCCCTGCCGTTTCCTGGCCCCGTGATTGGCATGGTTCTGCTTCTGCTGGGCCTCCAGTCAGATACGGTGCGCACCCCTGTGGCAGTGTGCGCAGACTTCCTGCTTTCGCACCTTTCGTTACTCTTTGTACCTGTCGGCGTCGGGGTGATGACCCATCTTTCACTGGTCAGCCAGTACGGCGCACGCATGTTGCTKGTCGTGGTGGCGTCCACTTTGGCGGGTTTGCTCGTGACCGTACTGATGCTGCACCTGCTGCGGGACCGCAGCGACACCCCTCCCCAGGAGCCTCCACATGCCTAAATTTGTGGAGTTATGGGTCTACCTGTCGGCCACACCCCTGTTTGGCTTGACCGCGACGCTGGTGGTGTATGTGCTCGCGCAAGCCGTTTACGCTCGTCTCGGACAAGCGCCCTGGGCCAATCCTGTGTTGTGGACGGTTGTCTGCCTGGCCGGCACCCTGCTGGCCACCGGCGTGCCTTACCCCACCTATTTTGCGGGCGCCCAGTTCATCCATTTCCTGCTCGGCCCTGCGGTGGTGGCACTGGCATGGCCACTGTGGTTGCGGCGCGAAGAACTGCGCAGGCGCTGGGGCCGGCTGCTGCTTGCGGCCCTGGCCGGCGGTGCCGCGGCCAGCGGGTCGGCATTGTTGCTGGGATGGGCCGTAGGCTTGCCCATCGAAGTTACCCTGTCGCTAGCGCCCAAGTCTGTCACCGCACCGGTCGCCATGGGTATTGCGGAAAGGATCGGCGGAATCCCTGCGCTGGCGGCAGTGTTTGCGGTGGTCACCGGCCTCGTCGGTGCGCTCAGCGGCAAATACCTGTTTGACGCCTTGCGAATTCCCGTGGACGCTGCGGGCTGGGCCGCGCGTGGTTTTGCGCTGGGCACGGCATCTCACGGGCTGGGCGCCGCGAGAGCCTTGCAGGTCAATGCCGACGCGGGCGCTTACGCCGGGTTGGCGCTGGGCCTGCAGGTGGTTCTGGCGTCTGCACTGATACCGCTGGCGTTCCGGTGGCTGTAGTAGCCCGAACCGCAAACACGAAAACTCCGCATCACCTTCCTGCCGCGAGCAGCAGGGAAGTGATGTGGAGGTTTCGGTAGCGCGTCAGAAATGCGCCTGTTGTTGCTTTAAGTCTCCTACACCGCCTGCAAACCTGGTTTGACCACGCTCGCCGGCTTGGCCGCAGCCAGCGCACCGAACAGGATCTCGCCTGAAAGCTGGCCGCCTTCTTCAATCACCAGCTTGCCGTAGCGGATGATGCCCGTGACTTTTCCTGTCGAGTAAATCACCAGTTTCTGCCGCACTGTAAGGTTGCCGTTGAATTCGCCACGGATTTCCGCCACATCGATTTCTGCGGAGCCCTTGAACGCACCCTGCTCGGCAATCTGGATCACTCGCGAATCCATGGTGGCTTCCACCAGGCCTTCGACCACCAGCGTATCGCAGTCCGTGATCTCCACGCCCTTGAGTTTGATGTTCGGGCCGACCGTCAACTTGCTGCCGCCTTCTTTTACCGTGCCGACAGGTGCTTCATTGACCGCCTTGGCGGTGTTTTGCTGGTTCACATTTGTGGACGACGCTCCCGACTGCAGCGCGCCGGAAGCACTGGAAGTGCCCGTGGTCCCATAGCCATTTCCCGGGCCATGACGCAAGCCCGTTGGTGTCTCGTTTTCTCGCTTGCCAAAGAACGGTGTTGCCATTGTGAGTTCCTTCAAAAAGAACGCATGGTACGTCTGCAGAAAATTAAAAGCTTCAGCTGTATGCAAGATAGGTAACGAAATTAATTCTTACATTCCCTTGTTTGCATTCGCCCTGCGGCAATAACAACAGGCTCCATGTGCGCCTATGTGCGGCTGGCGATACATAAGGGAAACTCCGTCCAATTGGCACCCGAAACCTGCCCGCTTTGTATCGGTACGATGATTTTTTGACGTGGCATTGGCCGCAGTTCGCAGTGCCGATCTTCCCCTGTCGAAATGTCTCAAACCTCAGATACTGGTCGCGTGTAGCATGTCGGATACCATGACCGCAGACAGTGAACTTCACGCCTTCGCACTTTTTGGCACTGCCGTTGGGCAGTGCGCGCTGGTGTGGAACGCACACGGGATTGCAGCCGTGCGGCTGCCCGAAACATCGGAGAGCCGCATGCTGTCCCGTTTGCACAGGGAGTTTGCGCAGCTGGCTCCTGCCACGCCGCCGCACGACATGCAATTGGCCATACATGCCATGACAGCCCTGCTGGCGGGTGAGGCCCGTGACTTGCGCTTTTGCACACTGGACCTGCGTCACGTCCCCTCTTTCAACCGCCGGGTGTACGCGATTGCGCAGGAGATTCTTCCAGGCAAGACCCGCACGTACGGCGACATCGCCACCGAGCTTGGCGAACCCGGCTCAGCGCGTGCCGTGGGTCAGGCGCTGGGGCACAATCCGTTTCCCATCGTCGTGCCCTGTCACCGCGTTCTGGCGGCTGGCGCGCAGTCGGGCGGCTTTTCCGCGCCTGGCGGCGTCTCGACCAAGCTGCGCATGCTACTGATTGAAGGTGCCGAGATCGGCGGCGCACCCGGTCTGTTTGACCGTGAGCCGCCGCCCTCCACGTCATAGTCATTGAACAAACGCCCATCACCACGAAACTCACCCACCCATGCCGCACACCTCTACAGAGAAAACGCCCGCGATTCGTCTCTATTCAGCCCGCCTCAGCATGTTCGGCGCCAAGGTGCAGATCGCTGCGTTTGAAAAAGGCATACCGCTCGATATCGTCATGGTGCCCTTCACGCAGACCGAGGGCTACTCACCCAAGCACCCGGAGGTCGTGCGAATCAACCCAAAAAAGCAGGTGCCCGTACTGATCAACGGCGACCTGGAGCTGTTTGACTCGACGCAGATCCTGGAATACCTTGAAGACCTGCAGCCCCAGCCCGCGCTGTGGCCGGCCGGCATCGCCGCCCGCGCCCGCGCGCGCCAGATGGAGCACATGTCGGACGAGGTTTACTTTCCTCACATCATCCGGCTCATGGGCCTGCAGCACAGCCTGGACGATCCGCAAGCGGTCGCCGCGATTGATAGTGCGCGGGCCTTCTACACGCGGCTTGAAAATCTCCTGCAAGGGCGGGAGTTCGTGATGGAGAGCTTCTCATTTGCCGATATCGCCCTGTACGTGGCGATGCTGTTTGGCGAACGTCTGGGCGCGCCTCTCACACCGKCCACACCGTTGCTGCTGGCATGGCGCGACAGGATGAGTGCGCGGCCTTCGGTGCAGAGCGCGGTGATCCCCATGGCGAAATACCTGTTGTCGGACGGCAGGCCTTTGCCTGCCTTCATGGCCGAAATGCTGCAAGTGGCCTGACACCAGGACCCACACCCGACGTGGGTGCTCGGGGAAAACCGAGCAAAGACCGGCGCTTTGGCGCAAACTGGCGAGCTGGCCGTGCAAACAAATCCAACAAGCGCGGACCGGCAAAAAAGGAGTTCGCCATGCCCCGCCACACCCCTATCGAGCGTTATCGCAATATCGGTATCAGCGCGCACATTGATGCCGGCAAGACCACCACGACCGAACGCATCCTGTTCTACACAGGTGTGAACTACAAGATCGGCGAAGTCCATGAAGGTACGGCCACCAT
>NZ_JBFUGX010000140.1:0-7921 GCF_056402675.1 Polaromonas sp. P3_C2
CAACTGCGTGGCGCGCCGCGTGGACAGCCAGTTGTCGAAGGTTTCGCGCGCTGCGGCCGAATCCGCCTGGGCTGCCCGGCGTTTAAGCTGGGCTTGCTCCAGCGAGATTTGCGCGTCACGCTCGGCCCGCTCTGCCGTTTTGATGGCGCCGCGTAGCGCATTGCTGGCTGTGGCGTCCATGTAGTCGTCGACCGAGAGCTGCTTCTCGACTTTCGGCAAATCGCCGACCACCGTGCCGCCCAAACCGATCAGGAAACCGGCAAACACCAAAGCCACCAGCCAGAGGCCGCGGTGCATCCATTTTTCTGTCAATCGCAAAGTGTTGGCCATGGTTATCTCCGTTTTCTGGAAAACAGGTTTTCACAGTTTGATGACGGTCACGGGCTTGCCGGGCACAGTCATTTGCGCGCGTTGCAGCCAGTCAAACACCGAATCCACCGTGACGGTCTCAATGCGGTCAGAAAACCGCTTGTCGTTGGGATGGTCGTCAAACGCGATATTCGCCGCGGTCACGCGCCCGCCCAGGCGGGTCAAAGGGCCCAGCTTCAGCGTGGTGGGCTCGTAGCCCTTGAATTGCAGCCAGGCCTGAGCCTTCTCACGCGTGGTCACCCCGGGTTCCATCGCGGCGGCCATGGTTTCAATCGCCCATTGGTTGGACTGCTGGTACTTGCGGCCCCACACGTAGCTCACGATGCTGTAAGGCTTGTGGTGCATGGCTGTCAACCGGCCCGGGTCTTGCAGCAGCGCCAGGAGGCGTGCCTGGACTTCCGGCGCAGGCGCCACCCAGGCAGCTTCGTAACGCCACAGGTCGTCCAGGAAAAACTCGCCCAGTCCCTGGCGATAAACCGCTGAGTCGCCGGTGCCGCAGGTGTTGAGCTTGTGCACCACGCGCCAGGTTATGCCGCCCTGACCGTCGGGCAGCTGATAGGCCAGGCCCAGATGCGAATAGCGAATACCGTACTTGCCCAGGTCTTGGCCTGTCCGCGCCAGCACCACCACCTTCTCGCCGCTGGCATTGAGCGATGCCAGCGTCTTCTCGGCCAGTGTCATGCCGCGCTCAACGGTTTGAGGGGTGGTTTTGCGCGCTTCGCAGGAACGCCCGGCATGGACAGTTGGGGCGGCGCCCAGGAAAAAAGCAGCCAGCAACAACGGCAGGACGACTCGAGTGATTTTCATGGGGTACTCCGCCTTATTGGGTCAACCGCTCGTTGTGCAGCAGCGCGCGGCCTAGTGCATTGGGAATAAAGGCAATGGCCTCTCCGGCCGCCGACAGCACCACCCCGGCGCTTACCACACTGACCACCACGGCGGTGCCGACGACCATGGAAACACCGGCAACGCCCCGGCCGACCACCTCGATGCTGGCGCGGGCACCGTCGGAGCCGCGCTCCAGCACGTACACCGTTCCCCTTGCCGTGCTCTCCACCGTTTTGACCACCAGCACCGTACCGGCCGTAGACAAAACCACAGGCACAGCGACGACTGCACCCACCGCGGCGCTGGCCGTGACTACGACGGAGGCTACCGGCAGTGCCGAGACGGCACTGAGAGCGGAAGCCTCGGATTGGGCTTGCGCATTAAAAGATGCCGTAGCGCCCGCCAATATTGCGCAAACAGCTATTAAATATGTAGCAAATGATTTTTTCATGATGCGTTCCAGAAGAAGTGTTGTTACTTATTCGCTGGCCGCGTGACCGCGGGGCCCGCGGCCCATACGGGCTTCGCTCAAGTCGGCTTCGTGCCGGTCGCGCAGGGTTTTGGCCAGGGTAAAGCTGCAGGTGATCAGGTAGAGCCAGCTCACGCCCAGGAAAGCCTTGTAGGTTTCATTGATCTCCATGCGCCACAAACCCCAACCCGTCAGCGACATCGCCAGGAAGAAGCCACCCCACACCACCAGCTTGAACATTGGGGTGTCCGTCAGCCGGCCTTCGGCCCGGCTTTGCTCCTGGTCACGCACATACTTGGCCAGCACGAAAGCGGCCGACAGGCAGAAGAAATACCCCATGATCATGAAAGCGCGGTCCAGGTCCTTGCCGGGCAGCCAAGACAAGCCCACAGCGCAAAGGAAAACTGCAATCACGAACGAGGCCCACACCTGAACCTGCCAGGGTTTGGAGTCACGGTGTATCAGCGTCTGCATAAAAACCTTGCGGTTGTTGAGGTGCCACTACTGTGCGGGCCAACGCTGCAAAATCACGCGAATAACGATACAGATCCTCAACAATGATCGAAGAGTATCGAATTTTGATACTTATTCAAGGAACCGGTTCAAGGATGTCTTAGCGCCTCCGTCATGCGCATATTGAACAAGGCCGGATCCTCAATTTGCGGAATATGACCGACGCCAGGCAATACCAGCAGTCTTGATCCGGCGACCAGGCGCTGCAGGGTTTCGGCCTGGGACAGCGGCGTGATCGTGTCCTCTTGCCCCCAGACCAAGGTCAGCGGCATGGGCAGCTCGCGGAAACCTTCAGGTTTCTCGCTCAGGGACTTGCCGCTCTCGCCGGCAAATTGCGCGGCCCAGTCGCCCAGGCTGGCGGTGAAGCCGTCCAGCACGAAAGGCTGCCGATAAATTGCCGTGCGCGAAGGCGTGACGACCTCCTTGCGAGCCACGAACTGGCGCAACCAGAATTCGCTGAACAAGGGCTGAGTGCCCACCGCGGCAATCAGTGCGGTGCGCAGCGGGCGAATGCCAAAGAGGCTCGCCGCCACGCCGCCGCTTTTCGCTGGTGCGGGATATTCCATCAGGCCGATTGCCGCGTCGACCAGGATGAGATGGCGCACGCGGTCGGGTTGCAGCATGGCGGCTTCGGCCGCGGGCCCGCCGCCATAGGAGTGGCCCAACAGCGTAACGGGCCCGAGCTTCAGCGCATCAATCAAGCCGATGATGCGGCGCGCCTGTGCGTTGCGACTGTAGTCGCGCGCAGCAGGCCGCGTGCTGAAGCCGAAGGGCGGCAGGTCCACCGCAATGACGCGATAGCCGGCGGCCGCCATGGCCTTTACGTTCTGGTCCCAGGTGCCGCTCCATGCGCCGGTGCCGTGGGTCAGTACCAGGGGCGGCGCGGCCGGGTCGCCGAATTCCTGCACATACAGGTCCACGTCATGCGCATGCAGCCAGCGCCCTTCCCTGGGTGCCGCCTCACGCGGGCTGTGGTCCTCAACCCACAGCATGCGGGCCCAGGAAAAAGCCACAACCAGCAACAGGCAGGCCACCAGCGCCATGAGTACGCGCCACGGATAAAAAAGCCAGGTGCGCCCTGGCTTCTGCTCTCGCCGCTTAATAGTCAAAAATGTGCTCCACCTGCAGCTTGCCGGCTTGCCACTGGCGCAACGACTCGGCCAGGTGTTTGACGGGCACCGTCAACACCACCCGCTGGGTGCCGGGCCGGGTGATGATAGGTTGCCTCAGCAGTGGCGTGGCGGGGCTGGTGGGTTCCCAGGTGCCTGGCGCCAGCACGCTGACCAGGATGAATGAGTCATTGCCTGCGATCTCGCTGAAATTGACGCCTTGCACCGCCAGCGCCTGGGCATAGCGCATGAATGCCTCGTAGCGGGGGATGGTGACCAGGGCCGAACCGTCGGATGTCGGCGAAAGCACCTTCAGCTCCGGCAGCGCGGTGTCGGCCCGCGGCACAGGCTTTGCCACCACGGCAGTGACCGGCAAAGGCGCATCGTAGATCGTCTGCGTGCCCAGCTTGATCAGCCGGGCATAACCCGCCTTGACCAGGTATTCGGTCGTGAGGGCAAAGCGGCGTTCCCACTTGCGGACCATGTCAGGCCCAATGAGAGGCACATCGCGCCAAAGACCTGCCAGCGCCTTGTCGAAGTCATACAGGTACCAGGGCTCTACGCGGATAAACCGCACATAGTCCTGTGCAACGCTGGCCGCATGCCTGTCCTCGGGCGTGGTGCGGCCGGCCAGTGATTCGGCGAGCCGCCCGACGAGCGTCTCATAGGCCGACTTGAGCGCATATTCCACCGTCGTGCTGGTGCCTATCACCATGATCATCAGGTGATAGCCGGGGTTGAGGTCGAGCCCGCGGCGGCGCGTCTCGTCAAAGACGGCTTTGTAGCTTTCCCAGAACTGGCCGATGTGGCCATAAAAAGGAAAGCGGCTGGGCGCACTGGTACCTATGAACTCACCGTACTCATAGGGGCTGAACACCAGAAACCATTCGGGATAAGTCAGCAGCGTCTGCTCGACGCCGCGCACATGCTCGGGCCCCGCCACCGGCGCAGGGCCGGAGGCCGACGCCATACCGACAAGCGCGGCGAAGGCGCCCGCAACTGTGAGATTGCGCAGCCAGCGCATCACGCGGCAGCCTCGCCGGATTTTGTGAACGCCAGCAGCACGTTGTCGGAGGGATCGTGCGCCTGCAGCTCGCGCTTGCCGCTGTCCTTCAGTCCACGTTCGCCAAGGTAAGCCACCCACTCGGCAACGGGACGGAAGTAGCGCAGCTCTCGCTGATTGGTTTCCCATGCGCCGTTCAGACCAGCATTGAAGACGGTGTGCACCAGTGAGACAAACGTGAACATCTCGGGCGTTGTGACGTCATGGTCGCGCAGGATGAACATGCCGCCCGGCTTAAGCACACGCACGATGGATGCCACAAAGGCATCCAGCTTGTCCAGCGGGCAGTGGTGCAGGCCGATGTAGCAGGTCACCAGGTCCACGCTGGCATCGGGCAGGCTCGCTGGCAGCGGGTCATAGTCGTTCATGGGCACAAAGCCGCCGATCTTGAACAGGCCGCCGCGCTCTGCGATGTCCACCGGCGAGTTGGTGGGCGCCACATCATTCACCAGGGTGACGGGGCCGGTCACCTTGATGCGCTTTTTCAGCTCGCTGATGTAGCGGCCGGTGGAGCCGATCTCGACATAACCGTCAATCTGCTTTTTGTCGCCCAGGAGCCGCTGGGTCTGGTCAGCCATCTCCTTCTTCTGCTTGAAGAGCGCCGGCAACGCCAGGGTCAGGTCCGCCATGAAGGGCTTGATCTTCGGCAGCTCACGCTGGAGCCTGCGGTAAATGGCTTCATCGTTGTCAAGCTCGGCAGAGGTGTTCTTGATCAGTGTGTGAAACCGGTCCTCAGGATAAAGGCGGTAAATGTTCTGCAGGAACTTGTAAAAACCGTCGTGCCAGCGGGTGACGCTGAAAACGGCGCGAAATTCCGAAGCGGGTGAGGTTGTGGTCATGGCAAGCCCAGTCGTTCAGGTGTTGGAGGCGTTCAATGTGGGGGCGTAGTATTTGTCCCAGAGCACATTGCGCAAGCGGAACTGCGGATCGAGCTTGCGTTTCAGGGCGAACAGCTCTTTGGCCCGCGGATAGGCGGCGTGGAACTGCTCCGCCGTTGCATGCGGCTGGTAGGGCAGGTAGTAGCTGCCGCCGACACTGATGGCCGCATCAATCAGCTCGCGCGTCCAGACCGACACGCGGTTGATGGCGTTGTCCCGGGTGCGCTGCTTGTAATAGAGGACAAACGCAAAGGTCTCACCCCGGGCCCAGGCCAGCAGGGTGCCGGGGTCGGGCCGCGCATGCCGCACCGACACATTAAGCGCATTGACGCGATAGCGCTGCAGGATTTCCGCCATGATCGGCACGAAGTCGTCAAACCGCTCCACCGGAATGAAGTATTCCTGCAACACATAGGTTGTGTGCTTGCGCGAAGCCGGCTCAAGCTCCGCCACGTCGTAACCCGCCTCGAAGTTGCGCCAGTGCACCTTGCGGAAAAGATAAAGGAGGGGATCGATCAGGTATTCGCGCCGCCATTTCCCCAAGGGGGTTTCGGTCACGGCCCACACAAAGTAGCGGTTCACAGGGTAGGTTTCACCGCCTTGCTGTAAACGCCTTGGCTCGGTCGTGGCTTCGTCAGTACGCGCCCAGGTGACAGAACGCACCTTGCGGTAATGCGGCGGGTACAGGTCGGCATTGTGGAAAACAGCATCCTGAAAATACCTGACCTTGGCCTTGAAGTGGCTGATGTATTCGGCCGCACTCATCTTGCGGGCCAGTCGCTTGACCTTGGTGTTGTCCGCCAGGTCCAGCTCGGCCTCAACGATCACGGCCACACCGCCGTAGCCGCCGATCACGGCGTAAAAGAGTTCCGCATTGACGGAAGGCGAAGCATCCTGCACGCTGCCGTCGGCCAGCACCACCCGGATCTCCCGCACCGACATCACCACTGCGCCCAGGCCCATGTAGCGACCGTGACAGTTGACGCTCAGCGCGCCGCCCACCGTGAAATTGGCATAGGTCTGCATGATCTTCACAGCGAGGTTGTGCGGATCAACAAATCGCTGGATGTCGCACCAGCGAATGCCAGCCTGCACGCGTATGGTTTTCTCCATCGGCGAGAAGCGGATGATCTGGTTGAGCTCACGCATGTCCAGGTGCAGGCTGCCGGGGCTGGCGGTCTGCCCGCCCATGCTGAAATGCCCGCCGCCCACCGACAGCGGGCCATCGGTACGGCGCACGGCATCGCACACCTCGTCCACGGTTTTGGGTTTGCTGATGGCCCAGACGGCAACCGGGTTGAGGCCGGTCACATCGTTCACGATCAAAGTGTTGTTGTGCATGTTGTGGTCCCGCGTCATCCTCTACCGCACCACCAGATAGTCGCCGCGCGGCGCCAACGGGTCGGGGCCCCAGCGATTGTCTTGCGGCAGGCCGCGCCTGAAGGCCAGTTGCCACGCCAGCCACAACGCGCCGGCCACCGGCACCAGGACCAGCAGCAGCCACCAACCCGAACGGTTGCGGTCATGCAGGCGCCGGATGCATAGCAATATCAGCGCCGCCAGTACCGGACCATTGATGAGCCAGGCCAGCACCACCGAAGGCGCCGGCCCTGCGGCTGCCCAGGCCAGGTACAAAACCATCCACGCGATGAGGCCATGCAGCCAGAAGCCACCGCGAGAAAGCCTGCCGCCAGCTTTAAAAAATTGAAGCGCAGTCATGTCTTGTCCTGTCCCAGAAGTTGTTCCACCTTCGCCCTCAGATCCAAAGGCTCCACTTTGTCCGCAGCAATTGGCATGCCTACATTCAGGCCCACCCGGTTGAAGAGCCCGCGCCGAAAGGGTCTGGTCATGGCAACTCCTTTTTCGGCGCGGCTGAAAAAGGAGCCCCATAAGTCGGTCAGCGCCATCGGCACCACATTGACCTGCACACCATCACGCCGGGCATTCTCCAGAATCTTCATGACGCCGCCTTTGAACTCCTGCAGTTCGCCATTTTTTGTAATGCCGCCCTCGGGAAATATTGCGAGCAGGTCACCATCACGCAGCACCTTGGCGGCGGCCTCGAAAGCCGCCTCGTACAACGCCGGGTCTTCCGTGCGCGGTGCAATCGGGATCGCCTTGGCCAGCCGGAACAGCCAGCCCAGAACCGGCATTTTGAAGATGCGGTGGTCCATCACAAAGTAGATGGGACGCGGGCTGGCGGCCATCAGCAGCACCGGGTCGACAAAGCTGACATGGTTGCAGGTCAGCACGGCAGCGCCGGTAGCAGGGATGTTGTCGTCACCGGTGATCTTGAAGCGGTAGACCAGGCGCGAGGCGATCAGGGCGATGAAACGCAGCAGGTACTCAGGCACCAGCATGAAGATGTAGAACGCCACCACCGCATTGGCCAATCCAACGAACAGGAAGATTTGCGGAATACTGAACCCGGCCTTGAGCAGCGCGCCGGCCAGGATAGCGCTGACGATCATGAACAGCGCATTGAGAATGTTGTTGGCCGCGATGATGCGCGCCCGGTGCGTGGACTGGCTGCGCAGCTGGATCAGCGCGTACATCGGCACGCTGTAGAGGCCGGCAAAGAGGCTGAGCCAGGCCAGGTCGATCATTACGCGCCAATGCACAGGCTGCGACATGAAGGCGCCCAGGGTCATAACGGGCGCTGACGGCAAGCCGCGCGAGGCGAAGTAAAGGT
>NZ_JBFUGX010000141.1:0-7904 GCF_056402675.1 Polaromonas sp. P3_C2
GATCCAGACCGTGCTCAACAGCGACATCGTCATGCAATTCGATGAATGCACGCCTTACGACACCAAGGGCCACATCACCACCGAAGGCGAAGCGCGCAGCTCGATGGAGCTGAGCCTGCGATGGGCCAGCCGCTGCATTGCCGAATTCAAAAAACTGGAGAACCCCAACGCGCTCTTCGGCATCGTGCAGGGCGGCATGTTTGAAAACCTGCGCCAGGAATCGCTGGATGCGCTGGTTGAGCTGGAATTGCCCGGCTATGCGATTGGCGGCGTGAGCGTGGGTGAGCCCAAGGAAGAAATGCAGCGCATCATGGCGCACACGCCGCATCGCCTGCCGACGAACAAGCCGCGCTACCTGATGGGTGTGGGCACACCTGAAGATCTGGTCGAAGGCGTGGCAGCCGGTGTTGATATGTTTGACTGCGTGATGCCGACGCGCAATGCGCGCAACGGCCACATGTTCACGCGCTTTGGCGACCTGAAGATCCGCAATGCGCGCTACAAGACGGAAGACCAACCCGTTGATGCCACCTGCAGCTGCTACACCTGCAAGAATTTCTCGCGCGCCTACATGCACCACCTGGACCGCTGCGGCGAAATGCTGGGCCCCATGCTGTCGAGCATCCATAACCTGCATTACTACCTGAATCTGATGCAGGAAGTCCGCGACGCACTGGACGCCGGCCGTTTTGGCGAATTCACCGCGCAGTTCCACGCTGACAGGCAGCGGGGCGTCTGATGAACATCAACCTGCAACGCTGGATTGACCGCTGGGTCGGCATACCGCTGTGTGCTGCGGTATCGGGCGTCGATGCCGTGATGCGGCAATTCCGCTCCGGCGCCGACCCCGCGCCGCGCGCCATCGTGGTGATTTTGCTGTCGGAGATGGGTAGCCTGGTGCTGGCCCACGACATGTTCACGCGCCTGAAGCAGCGCTACCCCGACGCACCGCTGCACGCCCTGCTCTTTGGCAAGAACCGCGAAATCCTCGACCTCATGCAGGTGGTGGACCCGGCCAACGTGCACACGGTGGATGACAAGTCGCTGGGCGGCCTGCTGTCCAGCCTGTGGAAGGCTATTGGCGAGCTGCGGCGCGCGAATGTTGACGTGGCGATTGACTGCGAGCTGTTCTCGCGCATCAGCAGCCTGCTGTCGTATGCCAGCGGCGCGCGCATCCGCGTGGGCTTTCACCGCCACACGCAGGAAGGCCTGTACCGCGGCTCGCACATCAACCGGCCCGTTCCCTACAACCCTTACCAGCACATCAGCGCGCAGTTTCTGACATTGGCGCGCGCGATTGATTCCACCGCCGTTCCGAAATCCAAACTGCCCGCGAATCTGGCCGCGGCAGGCATCGGAAAACCACCGCCGCACATACAGCTGGATGCGGCGCTGGTGCCAGGCATCCATGCGCGATTGGCGCAGGACTTTCCCGCGATTGCCGGCAAGCTCCTGGTGCTGGTCTACCCGGGCGGGGGCATCCTGCCGATCCGTGCCTGGCCATTGGCTTCCTACACCGCGTTGTGCGAAGGGCTGGTGGCCGACGGCTGCGCCGTGGCCGTGATTGGCCTGAAAGACGACCAGGCGCTGGCGCAGCAACTGGTAGCCAACGTGCAGGCGGCCTTCCCCGGCAGCCCCGTGATTGACCTGACCGGCTATACGCGATCCATTTCCGAACTGCTGGCGCTCTTTCATGTGGCACGCCTGCTGGTCACCAACGACGGTGGGCCTGGGCAGTTCGCGGCGCTCACGCCCATCTGGACACTGATGCTGTTTGGCCCCGAGACACCGGGCCTGTATGCGCCGCTCACACCGCAGTGCCATTCCTTTTACAGCCAGTGGCCGTGTTCGCCTTGCCTCACTGCCTACAACCACCGCTCGTCGTATTGCGACGGCGACAACCAGTGCCTGAAGGTCATTGCGCCCGAAACCGTACTGGCCAAGGCGCGCGAGTGCCTGGCAACGCCCTGACCCCATTCCGATGACAACACTCCGATCCATAGCAGAGGCTGTCATCAGCCGCCTGCCTGAGCGCCTGCAACCCATGGTGCGCTGGCGCTTCATCAAGTTCGGCGTGGTGGGCGCCAGCGGCACGGTGGTGAATGTCGCCGTGCTGTATGTTGCCCAGGAATTCCTGTTCAGCCACATTGCCGACTTCCATTCCCGGCTGAACTACTCCATTGCGCTGGCCATCACGATCGCCACCATCAGCAACTTTTACTGGAACCGGCGGCTGACCTGGCGCGACCGCAAGCATGAAGTGCACCACTCGGCACTTTTCCTGTTTTCAAAGTACGTGATGGCGGCCGGCCTGGCCATCGTGCTGCAGTCACTGCTGACCAAATGGCTGGCGCTGTACATGCACTACATCCTGGCCAACGTGCTGGCGATTGCCTTGTCCAGCGTGTGTAACTTTGTGGCCAATGACCGCATGACATTTCGCCGCCGGCGCGCGAAAATCGTGGCCCCTGACGCCGACGGCGCTGCGCCGCCCTCCACCGATACCCATGACAAGCCCTGAGTCCCTGAAAAATCGTATCCCGGCCCACCGCATCTGGATAACGCTGGCGCTACTGGTCGCGYTGGCTTACCTGTTTGGCCTTGCCGGTGACCACATTCCGCGCAACGGCGACGAGCTGGTCTATGCCCATATCGCCCGGCTGACGGCCGCGACCGGCAAGTGGCTGCCACTGGTCAGCTCCTACGATTTCATGCGCAACACCAAGCCGCCCGTGCTGTTCTGGCAGGCGATGGTCGCCGGCGGATGGGGCGGGCACTGGACGCTGCTCAACCTGCGCCTGCCGAGCGTGGTCTATACGTGGGCAATTTCGCTCATGGTCGGGCTGCTGACCTGGAAGATCGTTCGCAACACGGCCACATCCACCGGCACTGTCGCTGAAGAGCCGGTCAGCCAGGCCGCTTCAACCGATAGCAGCCGCCATGCCCTGACGATGGGCGCCATCGCGGCCATCGTGTACCTGTCGTTCTTCAGCACCTACCGCTATGGCAGGCCTTACCTCACCAGCGCACCCGAAACTTTCTGGCTGTTTGGGGTGTTGTTTGCCGTTGCCTGGGCGCCGGCAAAGTTGCTGGCCTCGCGCTGGAAATTTCCATTGCTCGCCGGCCTGGCCATCGGCATAGGCTGCCTCTACAAATCGTTTGTCATGGTGGTGCCGGTCGGGTTCGGCCTGGCCCTGTGCTACCAGGTGCTGGGTGCTCAGAAAGCTCCTTGGGAAATTTCCCGGGCCGGGATCATCACCGACGGTATCAAGGTCACAGCCATCTGCGTGCTGGCACTCGCAATCTTCGGATTGTGGTTTGCCATTGACCCGCAACCAGGAGAAGTCTGGCGCGAGTTTGTCGTCGGCGAAAACGCCGGCAAGATGAATTCGTCCAAGGGCTACTTCGCCATCGCGTTCAGCGGCAGCAGCGGCGTGTTGACGATATTGACGGGTTACTTCTCCAACGCCCTTTTCCTGCTACCCGTTGCCGTGGGCTGCTTTGTGGCGGCGTGGCGCGCCTGGCGGCAGCGCAAGGGCACTGGCAAGACCATCAGCGATGCAGAAAAAGCCATGTGGTTCTGGATGCTGGCCTTTGCGCTGGTGTTCATGGTGCCCACCCAGCGCTCCACCCGCTACCTGATCCCCGCCATGCCSGCGCTGGCCGTACTGATCGCGTTGTACTGGGAGCGCATCTCGCGCATCTGGTTCAGCCTGACCTTGCTGATCTGCCTGGGCGGCGCGCTGGCCATGGGACTGATCGGCTTTGGCGGTGTGCGGGCCACACAGGATTCCTGGCTGTACTCACCGCTCTACTGGCTCTTTATAGGGGTTCTGGCCGTGGCGTGTATTGCGGGCATGGTCAGGCGCGAGCTGACGCGCCCGATCGCTGCGATGAGCAGCTTCGCCGTACTCATTGCGCTCGCATGGGTGACCCTGCCCTTCAACGGCGACATGGGCCATTTCCGCCCCGATACTGATGCATTGCTCAAAGGCCAGTCCGTGTCGGTGCCGAGCAACTTCAACGGGCACTTTGAGCGCTACGAGTTCATCATTCCGGGCGCCAAAATCGTTCCCTACTTTGCCGCGCAGCCGGTGGACTACGAGGACGTGAATGCCCTGTTCAAGAACACGCGCTACGCCCTGGTGCAGCGCCGTGCCGGGCAAAAGCCCTGCGACGGTTGCCGCATCATCGACCAGCGCTGGGACCTGCGCTCACGGCAGGACGAAAAAGAAGGCACGCTGGGCGCGTTCAAGTCGCCCGAAACCTTCTGGTACGCCCGAGAATACCTGGTCGAGCGCGCCGCGCCCTGAGCGTCCGCTGATTGTTCTGTTCATTCCAAACCCGTATTTGACTGGAGCCCTGCGCATGCCGAAAACCTCACCGCAGGCCACGATGGCCCGACTGCTATCCCTGGTGACTGTCCTGGGCAGCTTGCTCCTTGCGCTTGGCGGCTGCGCCACGGCCATCAAGCCGCATGCGGAGACGGGTGCGCCTATGCTGGGTTTTCAGAACATGGCTCTGAACCCGGGCAATGGTGGAGAGCTGATCAGGCCCGACGTCCTGCTGCCGGGCGACATCATCCTCACCGCTGAAAACGGCATCAACTCGGTGGGTATTCGCCTGATCACGCTATCGCCGGTCAGCCATGCTGCGATATATATGGGCAACCGGCAGATCGCTGAAGCCGTGGGCTCGGGTATCCGCGTGCGCAGCATGGACGCGCTACTCAATGATGAGGCGACAGTGGTGGCGTTTCGCCATCCCGACCTTACCGCCGAACAGGCCATCAAGATCAACACCTTCGCGGCCAGCCATGAAGGCAAGAAATACAACTATGTCGGCGTGATGCTGCAGGCGCCTTTCGCGCTGGAGCGCCGCATGTGCGAGCTGCCGCTGGTGCCTTCGATGGTGCGCGACTTCTGTATTCGCGGCATCGCAGCCGTGCAGCTGGGACTGGGACGCAATGACCAGTTCTTCTGTTCGCAGTTCATCCTGGAGGCCTACCGCAGCGCCGGCCTGCCGCTGACCGACGCCGACCCCCGGCTGATCAACCCCGGCGACCTGCTGCACATGCGGGAGGGCGATGTGCCCTCCATCATGATTCACAAGCCGCTGCGGTATGTGGGGCACCTCAAGGCAGCGCCCCAGATCGTCGCCGTCGAGCAGATGCAGCAGTAGCCGGCGCCGCTGTTGGTAGTTATGGCGACGGCCACTTCAGTTGATTCAACCGCCGATGTGCATCGTGAACTGCGCACCGTTGGAGAGCTTGCACTGCCCCGTCCCCATCGTTGACGAGTTCATCTGGTAGCGGCAGCTGATATAGCTGCCCCGGCTGCCGGAGCCGTTGGCCACCCCTTCGCGCGTCGAAGAGCCCGCGATGCGCGTAGCTTCCCCATTAAAGCTTTCACCGTTGATGTTGGTGGTGAAGGTGCCGCGCCCGTTCATGTCGTTGGTCACCACCGCGCCCACCATGCCGTAGGCCTGGGCGATGTCGTTCGCCGGGTACAGCCGCGCCGCAAAGGTCGTGCTTGCCGGCATGGCCGGTGTGACATACACCGTGGAGGAAACCGGCGGATGGCCGGGCTGGACCGGCACGACGTAGCAGCCCGTCAGGGCAGTGGCACCCAGCACCGCAGCGGCCAAAGCCGTGCGGCGCGTCAGGCGTGACAGGGAGAACACGGAGGAATCGATCTTCATAAATAACCCGAAGGCCCAAGCACATGCTTGTAGAGGCAGTGTGGAGCGGAATGCCTTAAAAGTTTCGTTTAAAGATACAAGATCATTAGATTTGTACGATCAGCATCAAATGAAGATACTTCATCGAAAACCGACAGGTAGACAGCAAATCTTCATGGCGGGGGCCGCAGTCACCAAATAGCCGACGTGCAGCGCAAAGATTCAGGCTCAGGCACTATCGGCGATCCTGCCCACTTTTTTTGCAAAGATGACCATGCAATACCGCCGCCTTKGAAACAGCAACCTCAAAGTCTCCGTCCTGTGCCTGGGCACCATGATGTTCGGCAAGCAGACGCCGTTTGAAGAAGCAGGCCGCATCGTGGCGTCGGCGCGCGAGCACGGGCTCAACTTCATCGACACGGCCGATGTCTACAACCAGGGGCAGTCCGAAAAAGACCTGGGCAAGCTTCTCGCGGGCCAGCGGAACCACTGGGTCTTGGCCAGCAAGCTGGGCAACCCTGTCAGCGAGGCTGTCAACGAAGGCCACTACTCCCGCCGTTGGCTGGTGCAGGAAACCGAGGCCATTCTGTCCAGGCTGCAAACCGACTACCTGGACATTCTTTACCTGCACCGTGACTACCACGACGCCAACCTGGAGGAGGCGGTGCGCACGCTGGGCGACCTGATTCGCACGGGCAAGATTCGCAGTTTTGGTCTGTCCAACTTCAGGGGTTGGCGCATCGCCGAGGTGGTGCACCTGTGCAAAGCGCTGGGCATGCCGCAGCCCGTGGTGTGCCAGCCGTACTACAACCTGCTCAACCGCGGCCCGGAGGTTGAAATCCTGCCGGCCTGCGGCCACTACGGCATTGGAGTGGTGCCTTACAGCCCGCTGGCACGCGGCGTGCTGACCGGCAAGTACCCACCCGGCCAGCCGCCGGCCGAAGGCACACGCGCGGGCAGCGGCGACAAGCGCATCCTGGAGACCGAATTCCGCGAAGAGTCACTGGTCATTGCGCAGAAGATCAAGGCGCGCTGCGAAGCCCGGGGACAAGTGCCCGGCCAGTTCGCCGCAGCCTGGGTACTGGCCAATCCACTGATCAGTTCGGTCATCGTCGGCCCGCGCACCCTGCCGCACCTGGAGGATGTGTATGGTGCGGTGGAACTGGTGCTGGACAAGGACGACGAAATCTTTGTCAATGACCTGGTCGTGCCCGGCCACGCGTCCAGCCACGGCTACAACGACCCGGGTTACCCATTTTTTGGGCGGCCGATGGCCTGAGTCGAGGAACCTGCGGCTTCTGTCGGCCTTTCGGGAACGGCTTCATATCAGATCTGGTACTGCGACCACAAAGCATTCGTGAACCGCGACGCGCCAATATGCTCACGCAACTTGTTGAACCTTGGCGCCTGAGGGTAAGCACGAAGAAATTGTTCCTTTGTCGCGTGCAGCTGATACGGCAGGTAGTAGGTGCCTTCATGCGCCAAGGCCAGATCGATCATTGAGCGAGTCCATTGCGCAGCGTGTCGCTGCGCATAGACCGACATGCCCTGCTTATAGTAAATCACGAAAGAAAATACATCTTGCCGCGCCCAAGCCATCAGTACCGCATGATCAGGCGGCGAGTGGCGTATTGAAACATTCACCGTTCCCGTAGGAATCGTTTGCAAGATGTCTGCCATCTTTCGCGCGAAGCTTGTGAAGTGGCGCTCCGGAACAAAATACTCTTGCAAAACATAAGTGGAAAAATCCCGGTTCGCTGGCTCCAGCTGCGCAACATCAAGGCTGGCTTCATAATTGCGCCACGCCACGGCCGGGGTATCTTCGATGGAAGTAGCGGCTTTTCCCCGGAGCAAAGCTCCGCCAGGCAACTCCGTCATGGCCCAGAAAAAAAATTTCTCTTTCGTGTAGGGGCGGCCCGGCGGCGTCAACCGCTCCTGGATGGTCAAGGGCTTGTCGGTGCGTGACCATGTGACGCAATGCGGATAGCCAAACCGGTCCGGGAATAAATCGGCGTTGTGCAACAGCACGTTCGGGTCAGACTGGATCTTCTCGCGGAACCAGCCCGGATAGTCTTCAATGGAAATGCGATTCGTTGATCTTTCTATGCGAAAGTTTTCATCGAGATTAAGTTCAATCTCCGTGACGACGCCAATCCCTCCATACCCGCCAATAGCGGCATGAAAAAGTTCTGAATTGATTTGCCTGCTGGCTTCAACCACCTCAC